>JAITLF010000073.1 GCA_031278025.1 Treponema sp. | reverse complement strand
AGGGAGGGAAATAAGGCTGATTGGCTTCCCCTTCAATTCAATAGCTAAGGGTTAATTCAGGACCGAACCAAAAATCATTTCTGTGGCTGCCATCGTTCACATTAGACATCTTCCAGACTCCCACAAAAGAAGCGGACACCCGGAACGGAATGTACGGCACGATGGCGAAGGAAGACAGGCCGCCCAAACGGAGGACCAGGGACTGGGCAAGCCGGTACGGGCCGGTTAAAGCCGTGCCTTCCGCGGCGGGATGCCCCCGATCGTCGTAAACCGCTCCCCGGTAGGCCAGGGTGCCAAAGAGCCGGTTAATGTAGAGGTGGGACAGATGCCGCTGAACCTCAACCTTAAAGAGTTTGACCTCCGCCTCTCCCCCCGCAAGCCATTGCAGGTCCGTCATGAGCAGCCTGCCGGTATTGACGTACTCCCTGGAAGCGATGGCGTCGAAGGACGCGGACGAAAAGGGCGTGGACTGGCCCGCAAGGTTCATGCCCCGCTCATCCCACACCCCGTAGAGCCGGAACCGCAGGGGCAGGTAGGGCATAAAGGCGGCCTGGAATACCCCCTCGGCACGGGGCAGCGCCTGGTCCGCCAGGGGCGTCCCGCGGCGCGCCGCGTATTTACCAATGGCCGCCAGGGAGACTCCCTGGCCAAAGAGTTCCCGGTTTACCCCGATAAGGTTACTCAGCTCCACGGCCAGCGCGCCGATGAAGTGGGT
This sequence comes from Treponema sp., assembly GCA_031278025.1. Next base: position 4,467 of record JAITLF010000073.1, on the reverse strand, counting down.
TTGTTGATAGCCCCAGGTGTACGCAGATTGAGGCCCGTCTTTCCACACTGAACGGCCCGGCGGTTCAAGCGCGTACATCAGGACTTCCAATTCCGGGCTGACTGAAAAATTAAGCCGGTTCCCCCCCAGGCCCCGGCTGAAAGTCGCCCGGACATCGAAAAAGGTTTCCCGGATGCCTTCGGAATAGCGGGTTTTGCCGGTGTCCAGCGTATCGGACACGGTGAAGGTCAAGGGAAAGCCAAGCCCCAGGTTGAGCCAGGTGAGGGTGAGGTTCCCCATCAGGTAGGGAATATCCACAGCGGCATTAAGGGAAATCTGATTGGTGTCCGTCGGGTCCATCATCAGGGAGAACATGCCGGGTCCGTTAGCGGTTATCCCAATCGCGGTATCCGGATCCCCCCGGAACAGGGGATAGGGTATCCAGAACTTGAAGGGGTTGAGATACGTAAGGCCCCAATAACGGGATGAGGGCAGCCCGCTTGCCGCAACCGTGGAAGCTGCCGCTTCTTTCTGAGCCGGCGGCGCGGCCGCGGCCCGGCGGTCCTCCTCATCCCAGGGTTTTAGGGAAAGGGAAACGCGGAGGCCCGAAAGGGATTCCACGGCTTCCGGGAACTTCATCAGCGCGTCGTGGGACGCAAAGGCTCCCCGGTAATAGACGGCCCCCTGGGCCATCACCGGACGGAATACGCCGCCGGAAAAATCCCGCTCGGAGAAAACCGCCTCGATGGTTTCGGCGTTTCCCGTGAGGAACCCGCCGGGGTCCGCCATTCCAAGTTTATACATTCTGCCGTCGTGGTTATAGGAAAAGAAAATCCGCCCCTCATAAAAACCAAGCCCCCTCAGGTACTTCCACCGGCTTTCCCCATCTTCCGTATCCGATGTAAGGGTATAGACTTCCCGTGTCTCGTAGTTATACAGGCACAGTTCCCGCGTTCCCCGTTTGGCGGCGGTAAAGGCTATCCAGGTATCATCAAGCGGGGTGGGATTTGAATAGAGGAGTTCCCCGGTGCCGCGCAAGAGTACTTCCGCGGCCTTCGAGCCGGACAGGTACACGATGGTGGTGTTATGCCGGTCGGAACCCAGGGCAATCACCCCGTCCCGAAAATACCGCCCGTCGTAGAATCCCTTCCATTCACGGCCGGTTTTCCGGCCCCGGCGGGTATCATATTCGGTGATCACCGTCCGCTGTTCGTTAAACACATAGTTCAGGGAGCCGGCGGTCCGATACGAGGAAATAAGAAGCCGCCCGCCGCCGGCTGAGGCCGCCAGGTTATAGATACCCTGCCGGTCGATGTTCATCACGTTCCGAAGCTCCCCGGCGGCGCTGTCGTAGGCGATCACCTTTCCGCGGATACGGTCGGCGGCAAAGACCTTCCCGCCCCCGGCATCCACCGCGGCAAGCTGGGCCTTTTGGCGGAAAGCGCCGTCGAACAGCGGGGGATTGGGATTTTCTTCGATGCCCGAAATCCGCAGGGATTCGATAAATTCATTCCAGACTTCCAGAAAGGGACGGTCATACACCTGCCGGAAAAGGGCGTAATACCCCGAATTGTAAACCTTGAAAGAGAACCGGGATTTGGCGCTGCCCATAACAACCCAAAGCCGGGCGTATTTGTCCATCCCGTACCTGTCTTGCAGATAGGCGGAGAAAAGGCCGCCGTAATCATATGAGCCGTCCGCGATATGGGGGAGGTCATACATCCCCGATGCCTGAAAGGGGGTAAGAACCGCGTTTTCATGAATCGCCTGAAGCAGCCTTTCCTTAACCAGGGGATCATTGGCCCGGCCTGTCCCGTCAAGGCTCTCGAAGCTGACGGTTACTCCTTCCACCATAAATCCCGGGGCGGTAAAGATCGCCGGGAAGACCCACCCGCCGAATACTTTGTGAAAACCCTCCGACCGCGGGCCCCTGCTGCTCAGGGAAATCACATGGGTCAGCTCATGCAAAAAGAGGCCTTCTAATGAATTGGTATAGGCCCCCATCGTCTCAAGTGGCATAGGGGTATCGAGCAGCACAATATGAGGATAGGGAACAGGATTCGCATAGCCGTTAAAATTATCCGTATGCGGGGTAAGGGTAACAACAATCCGGTCCCGGACGCGTATCCCCAGGATGCCGGACACCTGGTAGTACACCCGGTCCGCGAAACCCGCCAGGGTCCGGGCAGTCGTTTCCGATTGCGGGGGATAGACGATATCGAAGCGCTCGGTCTTGATTACCTTGAGGGAAGGAAAGGGCTGCCGCCATTGGGCTTCCAGGGAAGTCCCGGCAAGGCAGCAGAAACAGGCAAGCAGCGGAATCCCGATGCGTTTTTTAACCGGCCCGGTGGATTGCCGGCCCGCCTGCCGGCCCGCGAGCCGGTCAATGATTAGCAAAAAAAGCCCCCTGCCGGCTCCCTGGGAGCATATTCTAACATTTGACACGGCGAAACTACCTCTTTTGTGGTTTTTTATCATGAAAAAGACTACCCATACCCGCGGCAGTAGTCAACACGCCGGATAAGAGCAGGGTGGGAGACCGGCCTCGTACCCTGATTACCAAACCGCCCTCTTCCCGAACACGGCCGCGGGTTGACTAAGCAGTCATACACGTATATTCATTACCCCTATGTCTTTGCCTTTTAAGCGGCTGGGGCCGTGGAATTTCTACCGGGAAGCCCTCGCTATCGCCGTGCCGGTGATGTTACAGCAGTTCGTCATGAGCATGGTCTCCCTCATCGATAATTTTATGGTCGCCGGCCTGGGGGATGTCAGCATGGCGGCGGTGAACGTAACGAATCAGCTCAACTTCATTTTCATCGTGATTGTTAACGCGGTTTGCGGGGCAGGGGGGATTTACCTTGCCCAGTTTAACGGCGCCCGCGACTCAGGCGGCATGGGTAACGCATACCGGTTTAAGGTGATCTTCGCCTGCGGCGCGGCGGCGGTATACTTCGTTCTCTGCCGGTGTATTCCCCACCGGATGCTTGCCATGATGACTATGGGCAACGCGGCCCGGGACGAAATCACCGCCATCGGCGCGGGGTACATTAAACTCACGGCATGGACCCTTTTCCCTATGGCGATCTCGGCGGCCATCGGAACATCCTACCGCGAGATTGGCCGCCCCGCGGTTCCCCTGATCGTTTCTTCCGCCGCTACGGTGGTGAACACCCTGGGGAACTGGTTCCTGATTTACGGGAACCTGGGCGCTCCCCGGCTTGAGGTAACCGGCGCGGCGCTGGCGACCATTGCGGCCCGGCTTGTTGAAACGGCGGTTTTCCTGGCCGTCCTTTGCCGTTCCCCCGGCGGAAGAGCGCCGTTCTTCGTCGGGTTCCACAAGATATTCCGGGTAAACCGGCGTCTTATGGCGGAGATTCTCGCGAAGTCGGCCATGATGTTCCTCTCCGAAGCCTCCTGGGTCAGTTCCGAAACCATCATGACCGCGCTTTACAACGGGCGGGGCGGCGCGGAAGTCGTGGCGGGAATGGCTGCGGGCTGGACCATCGCGAACATTTTCTTCCTCCTGTTTGGCGGCATTTGGACCACCGCCAGTGTTCTGGTTGGGGGCAGCCTGGGGGCCGGCAGGCTCGATGAGGCCCGTAGACGCGGCGCCTGGATCGCCTCCGGCGCCGCCGCCGCGGGCTGCGTCATTGCCGCTGCCGGCGCCGGCGCCGCGGCGCTCCTTATCCCCCTGGTCTTCTCCAGCCTCACCGGCGCCGCCCGGCATATCAGCCTGGCTTTGGTCTTCGTCATCCTCATCTACATGCCCCTGTGGTCCCTGCTCAACGCCCTGTTCGCCATCTCCCGCGCCGGGGGCGACACCGCGTTAGGCATGTATGTTGATGTTTCGGTGAACACCCTGATCTTCGTTCCCGGCGCGTTCGCCCTTGCCCTGCTTACCCCCCTGCACCCGGTAACCATGTTCGCCCTGCTGAAATTGTCGGACCTCATAAAATACGCCATAGCCCGGCGCTGGTTCAGGAAGGAACGGTGGGTGCGCAATTTGACGCGCCGGAATTAGGGCGCCGGCTACGCCCCGCGCATAAAAGCGGGGGCGGTACCAATTTCCGGGAGCGGCAGCCGCTTTCCCGCCGGCGCTAAACCGCCCGGAAAAGCCCTGCCGCCCGGCTGGAAAAGCGCTGCCGCGCCAGCGGCCATACTCCCCGCCGCGCAAACCGGCAGGAAGGGATGGAAGCCGCCCCCGGTCCGCGGCGCGCCGCCCCCGGTCCGAAGCGCGCCGCCCCCGGTCCGCAGCGCGCCGCTCCCGGTCCGAAGCGCGCCGCCCCCGGTCCGCAGCGCGCCGCTCCCGGTCCGAAGCGCGCCGCTCCCGGTCCGAAGCGCGCCGCTCCCGGTCCGAAGCGCGCCGTTCTTGCCCCCGAACGCTCCATTCCTGATCAGGAACGCTCCATTCTTGATCAGGAATACTCCAGTTTTTCCCCCGAATAACTCTTTTTTTCCCCCGAACGCTCCATTGCTGATCAAGAA
>JAITLF010000064.1 GCA_031278025.1 Treponema sp. | reverse complement strand
GTTTTCGCTGAGGACAAAAATAAAAGTAAATATCCAATGGCTGTTGTATTGCATGGTGCATAACATAGGGAAATGCATACCGGGGATACTGGCGGAGAGCGGAGGCTAGGGTGGAAGAGCGGGAGGCGGGTTTGCGAAAAGGCGGGAACAGCGGGCTTGCCGGAGAGTAATGGTGATCGAATGGTAAAAACCCGCGAAAGGGATATATTCCTTTCCAAAAACGATTTATTCGGCAGCCTCGTTATTTCTGTACAGTTCCTTTCGTTATCCCTATTTCTTGCCGAAAGGAGAGGGTATGGAACCGATCAAAACTGCTATTGTGGGCCTCGGCCGTATTGCGAGCCTGCTGGAAGACGACAGCCTGCGCGAAAAACCCTGCACCCATGCGGGAGCGGTACTGGCGAACCCGGACTGCGCGCTTGTGGCGGGGGCGGACATTGACAGCGCCCGCCGCGGTCTTTTTGCTGAACGTTGGCGGGTTCCGGTTTACGCCGATGCCGCCGGGATGCTTCGTGAACACAGGCCGGCCCTCCTCTGCATTGCCACGCATCCGGACAGCCACCTGCATTACTGCAGCCTGGCCGCCGAATACGGCGTTCCCGTGGTGATCTGCGAGAAGCCGCTGGCGGACAGCCTTCATGCCGCGCGGAAGATAGGGGAGTTGCAGAAAAACGGGCATGTCCGCATCATAACAAACCACGAGCGGCGGTATGCGGCGGATTATACGGAAGCGCGGGAGATACTGGGGAAAGAAGAATTGGGCCGCCTCCTCAGCGTCAAGGCGGCGCTCTATATGGGCCGGACGGTGCGCCTGCGGGACCTGCTCTGGCATGACGGGACCCACCTCATTGACGCGCTTATGTTCCTGACCGGCTGCCTGCCTCAGCACAAAAAACGTTTCGGCGCACCGCTTTCCTGCCGTGACGGAACGGTTTTTCTATCGGGGTATCTAAGGCCGGCGGGCAAAGACACAAAAAAAGCAGCCGCGGGATTATGCAGGCGGAAATCAGTAGGGGCTTCCGTTCCCTTTGTCATTGAGGCGGGAGCGGGGCGGGATCACCTGGTGTTCGGCATGGAGTTTTCCTGCGAACGGGGACGCATTAGGATCGGGAACGGCGTCTTTGAAGTGTGGAAAAGCGGTCCCAGCCCGTATGCGGAAAAGTTTTCGTCCCTCAGAAAAACCCGGGATGGTTTTAACGGCCCAACCGGTTACTTCGCCAACATGATAGCCGACGCGGTTGCCTGTGTTCGGGACCCGGCCCGCCGGCCATGTTCCGGGGCGGACGACGGCCTGCGTGTCATTGAGTATCTTCATGGGCTTGGGTAAGTTCCGCCATGATTTACGGCCCCTCCTCTATGGAGTTATCTGGAACATCGCACATAAATAATAGATAAGGAGTATCAGTATGGCGTATAACCAGGAAGCGCCGGCGTGCGGCCTTGGCCGCCGGACGGGCGTTCAGGAAAACGGGGAAAACCCCGCAGGCCGCATGGCCGCATCCGAGTCGGCCCATGAGATTTCACCGGACGGCGCCTTTGTACGGCAGGGGAACCGTTTTGCGGCGCCCTTTGGTTCGGGGGCGGGAGAACTTCCCGTGGCGGCAGGCCGCTACCGGCTCCTATGGGCGCGGATATGCCCCTGGGCGCACCGGCAGATCATCGTCCTCAAACTGCTGGGCCTGGACGCGGCGATCAGCGTCGGAACCGCAAGTCCGGTACGGACCCCCAAGGGCTGGGAATTTTCCCTGGACTCAGGCGGCGTGGACCCGGTTCTGGGAATCCGCTTTCTTGCCGAGGCTTACGAAAAGGCCGATCCCGCCTACACAGGACGGGCCACGGTTCCGGCGGTGGTGGATGTTACCACCGGCAAGGTGGTGAACAACGATTATTTCAAACTGACCAATTATTGGGAAACGGTCTGGGCGCCTTTGCACAAACCGGGAGCGCCGGACCTCTATCCCCAGGCCCTGCGGCACGACATCGACGCCTTGAACGACACCCTCTTCCATGAGGTGAACAACGCGGTCTACAAGGCGGGCTTCGCCGAAACCCAGGCGGAATATGAGAAAGCCTACGACCTTCTCTTTGCCCGGCTGGATTGGCTTGAGGAACGGCTTTCCCACAGCCGGTATCTTTTTGGGAACCGGATCACCGATTCAGATATACGCCTCTACGTAACCCTGGCCCGTTTCGACATTGCCTACCACAAGGTGTTCAAGGTGAACCGTAACCGGCTCATCGACTTTCCGAACCTCTGGAATTACGCGAAAGACCTCTATCAGACCCCCGGATTCGGGGATACCACGGACTTTGACGCCATCAAGCGGGGCTATCACCTGGGTTCCCACGGGCACAACCCCTATCAGATTGTGGCGGCGGGGCCGGAAATGAGCATCTGGGATGAGGGCCACGACCGGGACCGGTTCGCGGCGGGCGCATAAGGCGCCGCTTTCAGCAGCCCACCACCGTTACGTCCCCTTCCCGGCTCCAAAAAAGCCGTTCTTCCCTCCCCCCGTTCCCCAGGGGGAACGGGCAAAACTATCCCGATACCGCAGTATCTGCCGTGTCCCCTCCGCTATCACCGCCTCCCGTGTTTTCCCCCCCGTAGCAGCTTGATCTCCAGGATGTCCCACGCCCCCCGGTATTCCACCGCCAGTGTGGGGGGGCATGGAAAATAGGAATTGCACGGGAAGCCTCCGCGATGCCGTAAGTCTATATGCTGTAAAGAATTAGAGAGAAAAAGGCCGTCGAAAATTCCAAAAATAGCATGCAAAAAAATGC
>JAITLF010000057.1 GCA_031278025.1 Treponema sp. | reverse complement strand
TCGAAGTGTTGACGGGTAACTATCCTATAGCGGTAAAGCCGGGGGCCAAGAGCGGGAAGGGACAGGTGAGCGGAGAGGAGGAATAGCGGAAAGGCGGGCCTCAACCCGCCTTTAACGGCGTTTTAAGGCGGTTTTAAGCGGTAATAAATTCCTATTTTCAGTGCCACGTTACACTGGACCCTGCGGGCTTCTTCCTGCTCCCCGTGGGGCTCCGCCCGGATCCGGCGGGGCTCCGCCCCGAACCCCGCAGGGTTCGGGGCGGCATTTGCAAGAGGCTGGTTGTTCCGCTATGATCTCCTCATGAATACCAGGAAAACCTGCGATGAAACAGCGCAAGAGCGCGTCCTTATCCTTGACGGCGCCATGGGGACCATGATCCAGGGCCTTGACTTGGCGGAGGCGGATTTCCGGGGCGGCCGTTTCGCTTCCCACACGAAAAGCCTTTGGGGTTGTAACGATGCCCTTTGTTTGACCAACCCCGATGTGATTGAGTCCGTTCACCGTTCGTACCTTGAAGCCGGGGCGGATATTATCGAAACGTGCAGTTTTAACGCCACTGCCGTGTCTCTGGCGGAGTACGGCCTGGAAGCGTGGGCCTACGAGATAAGCGCCGCCGCCGCGCGCATAGCCCGGAACGCGGCGGATGCCTTTTCCACCCCGGATGCGCCCCGGTTTGTGGCGGGCAGCATGGGGCCGACCGCGAAAAGCGCCGGTATTGCCCCGGATATGTACGACCTTAGCAAACGGAGCGTTACCTTTGACGAGCTTGCGGCGGCCTATTACGACAATGCCCGCGGGCTTCTGGACGGCGGCGCGGACCTCCTGCTCATCGAAACGGTTTTCGACATCATCAACGCAAAGGCCGCGGTCTTTGCCGTAAACCGCCTGAAAGAGGAACGGCGCTGCCATATCCCCCTCATGATCTCCGCCACTATCGCCAACGACGCCGGGCATATCCTTTCGGGGCAGTCCCTGGCGGCCTTCTGCGCCGCGGTATGCCACGGGAACCCCTGGGCTTTGGGGCTTAACTGCTCCTTTGGGGCGGCGGCGCTGGAACCCCATGTCCGGGAACTGGCCGGCCTTGCCCCCTGCCTGGTCATCGCCTATCCCAACGCGGGCCTGCCTAACCGCCAGGGGGCCTACGACGAAACCCCCCAAACTATGGCCGCCCATCTGGAGCGGTACTTGCGGCAGGGCCTGGTGAATATCCTGGGCGGCTGCTGCGGTTCCACCCCTGCCCACATCGCCGCCGTCGCCGAACTTGCACGGGGCTTCCCGCCCCGAAAGCTCCCCGGCAGGGCCCCCGCCGCCCTGGGGAATTTCCGCACGGACCGCCGTCCGCCTGAAAGCGTCATTTTGATTGGGGACCGGACCAATGGGGCAAAAAATCAGGAGTTCGCCCGGCTCATCGCCGGGGAAGATTACGATGAAGGGGTATCCATTGCCCAGGACATGCTGGAGAGCGGCGCCGGCGGGATCACCGTCTGTATGGACGGCGTTTTGCCGGACGCTTCCCGCGCCATAACACGCTTCCTCAACCTGGGGCTTTGTTACCCGCTTTTCGCCCGCGCCCTCATCATCATCGAGAGTTCCGATTGGGACACCGTCGAGGCCGGCCTCAAGTGCCTGCCGGGGAAGGGCCTGGCCCGCTCCCTCAGCCTAAACGAGGGAGCGGGGGAATTCCTGCGCAAGGCCCGGCAAGCCCGGCGGTACGGCGCGGCGGTGGCAGCGGCGCTTGATGATGAGCAGGGCGCGCCCGCGGGTTACCAGGGGCAAATCGCCCGTGCGGAGCGTGCTTACGCCCTCTTAACCGGCGGCGGCATTCCCCCGGAAGCCATCGTCTTCGACTGCGCCGCGCTTCCCAAGCCGGGGCTGGGCCGTGAATCGTACGATGGTGGATTTCATCATGACCGGGATGATTTTGCCCGCTTCCGCGAGCGGATAGGGAAGACCTGTCCGCTCGCCGCGGTTTTGGCGAATGTCTCGGATTTCTTGCCCGAAAGCCCGGCGGGTTCGGGGGTTACGCTGGCTATCGTGAACCCCGCCGCTGCCGTGTGGCCTCGTAAAGGAGTATCCCCGCCGCCACCGACACATTAAGGGAGTCTATCCTGCCGTGAGTGGGTATCCGTATCAGGCCGTCGCAGGAATCTTTAAGGAGACGGGAAATGCCCGGCCCCTCGCCGCCCAGGATCAGGGCGAGCCGTCCGGTAAGGTCCCGGCTGTACGCCGCCTCGCCCGCCGTATCCGCGCCGTAAATCCAGAACCCCGCGTCTTTCAGGTCCCGCACGGCACGGGGCAGATTCGCCACTTCCGCGGCGGACACCCAGGAAACCGCGCCCGCGGACGTTTGGGCGATAATCTCGGCGTGTTTGGCGGTCCGCCGGCTGCGGGTAAGGACCATATCTACCCCAAACTGGTCGCAGGACCGGAGTATGGCGCCGTAATTGTGGGGATCGGTTATCTCGTCCAGGATCGCCACCAGCGCATCCTTGCGGTCCCCAAGGCCGGCGATAAACGCCGGCAGGCCCGCCTGAGTTCCCGCCCGGCGGGAACCGCCCTCGTCCACCGTAAGGGCTATGCCCCGGTGTCCGGGGGCAAGGCGGTCAAGCTCGTGGGTCCCCACCCGGTCCACCCGTATCTTGCACGAAACCGCCAGCGCCGCCAGTTCCTTAGCGCGGGGACCCGGTTTTGCCATCAGCAGCGGCCCCGGACTTTGCCCGGGACCGGCGGACTTTATGGCTTCTTCAATGGCGTGAAATCCCGTTAAATAGATCATGATAGTTCGTAGCTCCTGCCATACCGGACAATCTCAGCATCATCCCAGCCCTTTTCGGCCAAATACCGCTTGAACGCCGCCTGAGCCTTTGGCTCCCCGTGAACCAGGAAAATACGTTTAAGGCGGGAGGTATCCAGCGCGGCGAGCCATTCCCCGGCCTCAACATAATCCGCGTGGGCGCTGAAGGCGTTGATCTCCTCCACCGCGGCCCGGCGTTTGAACCACTGGCCGTGAATCTTCACGTCCGCCTCTTTGCCGCGTATACGCCGGCCCAGGGTATCCTTTGCCATGTAGCCCACCGTCAGAATCGTGGTATGGGGATCGCCTATGCTGTTCATCAGATGGTGCTGGATACGCCCGGCCTCGCACATGCCGTCAGCGGAGATGATGATAAGCGGCCCCTTATGGCCGTTCAGGGCCTTAGATTCGAGTACGCTGGTGGTAAAGTGCAGGGAATTGAAACCAAAAGGGTTTTTGTGATGCCTGATGAACGCCTGGTGGATGGCCTCGTCGTAACATTCAGGATGAACCTGGAAGATGGCGGTGGCGTTGGAGGCCATAGGGGAATCGACATAGATGGGAATCTCCGGAATGGCCCCCGCATCGGTGAGCAGATGGAAATAGTAGACCAGCTCCTGGGTCCGCTCGATGGCAAACGCGGGGATGATGATGCGGCCCTGGTTTGCCGCCGTCCGGTTCGCGATGCCCGCCAGCTTTTCCATGGCGTTATCCGCCGTATCGTGCCGCCGGTCGCCGTAGGTGCTTTCCAGAACCAGGTAGTCCGCCGCGGGAAGCCGGGTATCCGGGTCCCGGATAATGGGTTTCCCCGGACGGCCCAGGTCGCCGGAACAGAGGATGCGCGCCTCTTCCCCTCCCTTTTTGACGGTTATCATGGCCAGGGCGGATCCCAGGATATGTCCCGCGTCGAAGAATTCCAGCGTTACCCCGTCGCCAATAGCAATAGGCCGGTTGTAGGACACCGTTACCATCTGATTCGATGCGGTTACCACATCCGCCTCGTTGAAAAGCGGCTGCCAGCAAAACGCCTCCCCCTTCTTGCGGGCCTGGCCGCGGAGGTACTCCGCATCCCGCGCCTGTATCTTGGCGGAATCCATCATGATAAGGCTCGCCAGGTCCCGGCTTGCGGGGGTGGCGTAGATATTGCCCCGATAGCCCTGTTTAGCCAGAACCGGCAGAAGGCCGCAGTGGTCATAGTGGCCGTGAGTCAGGATAACGCTTTCGATCCGGTCCGCCGATATGCCCAGATTCCGGTTCTTCCGATCCGCCTCCGCCCGGCTCCCCTGAAAAGCCCCGCAGTCTATGAGGAAACGCTGTCCGTCTGCTTCAAGCACATGCCGGGACCCGGTAACTTCCTCAGCCGCGCCGAGGGAATAAAAGGTAATGTCCATCGCACCATGATAGGGTAAAACGAGGTGAATTGACAGGCCGGTACGCGTCGCTGTTCCCCTGGCGCCGGCGTTCCGCATCCCCTTTTTGCCGGCCGGATTTGCTCCAGGGCTGATAGCGAAGGCTCATTGTTCGATTAAGAACGCTCCATTGCTGATTAAGAATGCTCCATTGCTGATCAAGAATGCTCCATTGCTGATCAAGAATGCTCCATTCCTGATCAAGAATGCTCCATTCCTGATCAAGAATGCTCCATTCCTGATCAAGAATGCTCCATTCTTGATCAGGAGCGCTCCATTCTTGATCAGGAGCGCTCCATTCTTGATCAGGAGCGCTCCATTCTTGATCAGGAATGCTCCATTCTTGATCAGGAGCGCTCCATTTCTGATCAGGAATACTCCCGTATTGGCCGCAACGGCCCATTGTTCGACCGCGGCGGCTGCCGTATTGGCCCGGAAAGGCGCCTTTATGAGCCGCAAAGGCGTCTGTGGAGGTGTGCCAAATGGCCGGGTCCCGAAGTATGCTCCCCGGATTTCCCGCCCGGCCCGGCGGACAGCCGGCGGCGGCGGATGGAAGGTCCGTTGTTTTTAGACAATGAGGCGGCGGCTTGAACAGAAAACAGCGGGGGATACGGGGATGCGCGGCGGCGTGTGGTTGTGCCGAGGGACGGGGGAGACCGCGGAGAGGGGGGGCTATATGGTTCGCATGAATTGTATGGGGGGGGGGGGGGGGGGGGGGGGGT
>JAITLF010000354.1 GCA_031278025.1 Treponema sp. | reverse complement strand
TCAAGTGGGGGGAACACGCTCACGCCTTCACGGCTGCCCATTCCAACGAGGCGGCGGTTCTTGACACCATCCACGGCTTAGTGAACACGGCAATAAGAGAAGGCAAGGGCTTTCAGGACGTCAAGAGGGGTATGGTCGCCGGGCAAGGGCAGCAACAGGGCCGGAAGGTCGTCCGGCGTTAAAGGCGGGGCCAAAAAGCGCTTCTTGATAAACCGGGCCTCGGTCTCCATCTCCTTGAACGCCTCGTTGCACTCAACCACATCCGCTGCGATGCGCCCGCCGCTTTTCACCGTGCCCGGAATGGCCCGCGCCGCCACCGCGTTGTTTGCCAGGTGGGTGATGCGGTTCGGAGGGATGCCCCATGCCTGCCCGCTGGACGCAAAGACCGTGGCCCATGTCTTTACCAGGTGTAACTGCCCGTCCCGTGAATTGGGATACCAGTCTGTACCCATAAATCCTCCTAAAATGTATTAAACCAGGACAATTTTGCCCTGTTTCCCCTAATTCTGGTTTCAATCACCGGAGATTGAACCCCACGCGCTAGAGATTGAAAGCTAATCGCCGGAGATTGAAGCCCACGCGCCGTGGATTGAAAGCAGGTCGCCGGAGATTCACCCCCGTGCCGCCCAAATGTACCGGAGCGAGCCGTGCGAATGAGCGTAGCGATTGAGCTAGGCGAAAGGAGGCCGAGCCGCTTATTGGCGACATCAGCCCCGCTTTGCGGGTCTGCGCTTAAAGGTCGGTTATGCGTATACCCCATTTGTCCTCTCAGGGCCTGAGCAGCGAAGGCCTCGTTGGCCTCGATCAAATCGAAATCATCAATGGTCAGGGAGGTCTTTTTCAACAGTTTTTGTACCGCCGCCGCCGGGCCTATACCCATGTAGGAGGGATCGACTCCGGCCCAGGAACCAGCGACAAACCGCGCCACGGGGCGTACCCCCAATTCCTTCGCCTTATCGGCGCTCATCACCACCATCGCGGCGGCGCCGTCGTTGATGCCCGATGCGTTTGCCGCCGTTACCGTACCCCCTTCGCTTTTAAACGCCGGCCTGAGAGCGCTAATGCTCTCGGCGGTTACGCCCTGCCGGGGATATTCGTCAACGGCAAAGAGAAATGCATCTTTTTTTACTTTTACCGGCGCCGGCGTTATCTCTTCGGTAAACCGGCCCTCTTTTTGCGCCTTTTCACATTTTTGCTGACTTTCGGCGGCAAACCGATCCTGCGCTTCCCGGCTAATGCCATACCGGGCGGCTACGTTTTCTGCGGTAAGACCCATGTGGTAATTGCCAAGGGCATCCCAAAGGGCATCCCGTATCATGGTATCAACGAATGCGCCGTCTCCCATGCGGTAGCCGCTCCGGGCCTGGGGCAGGGCGTAGGGGGCGGCGCTCATGTTTTCCATGCCTCCCGCCACGATAATGTCCGCCTCTCCCGCAGCGACAAGGCTTGCGGCGAGGTTTACGCACTTGAGGCCCGAACCGCAGACATCGTTGACCGTTAAGGCGGGGGACTCTACGGGCAGCCCCGCCTTGATCATGGCCTGGCGGGCTGCGTTCTGGCCCAGCGCCGCCTGTATGACGCATCCCATGTATACTTCCTCAACCTGTCCGCTCTTTATGCCGGCCCGGTTCACCGCCTCCCGGATGACCAGGGCGCCCAGATCAACCGCCGGGATGCCCGCGAGGGTTCCCTGAAATTTCCCTATGGCTGTCCGGCACGCCCCGGCCAGCACGACCTCTCTTTGCATGGTGGGTTTCTCCTTATGTTATTCCATGTGTTTTAGATGAGGACTTATGATCAGCGGCGCCCCGGTTGCTTCCCGTACCTGCTCCCTGGTAAAAGCGGGATGAAGTTCAACCAGCGTCAGCCCTTCGGGGGTAACCTCAATGACCCCCATCTCGGTGATAATTTTGTCTACCACCCCTACCGCAGTATACGGCAGGGTACATTGGGTTAAAATTTTCGGCTTGCCCTTATTGGTATGGGTCATGGCTACAATGACCTTCTTGGTCCCCACCACCAGGTCCATCGCTCCCCCCATGCCCGGCACCAGTTTTCCTGGCACTATCCAGCTGGCAAGATTGCCCTTTTCGTCAACCTCCAGGGCCCCCAGCACGGTGGCGTCAAGATGGCCTCCCCGCATGATGCCAAAGGATACGCAGATGTCAAAGAAACTGCCCCCGGTTTCAATGGTAACCGGCTTGCCGCCGGCGTTTACGATGTCAACATCCTCCCTGCCCGCTTCGGGGGTCGGCCCCATACACATCATGCCGTTTTCAGAGTGAAGCAGCAGGGTAACGCCGGGCGGCACAAAGTTGACCACCATGGTCGGAAGCCCTATCCCCAGGTTTACCACATCCCCGTCCTTGAGTTCCTTGGCAACACGGGCCGCAATAATCTCCTTTACATCTCCATATTCTACATCTGCCACGGCGTTTCTCCTCTCACAATCGCGTCAACAAAAATACCGGAAAGATGCACATCATTGGGATCGATCTGCCCGGTTTCCACAATCTCGCAGGCGCCGGCGATAACGTAATCGGCGGCCATGGCCATAAGCGGATTGAAATTCCTGGTGGTTCCATAAAAGACCGCGTTCCCAAAACGGTCGATTTTGGAAGCCCGGATAAGGGCAAACTCGGCGCGCAGGGGCTTTTCCAGCAGATAGTCCCTGCCGTCTACGGAGATAACCTGCTTGCCTTCGGCCACCACCGTCCCCACCCCGGTTGGGGTAAGGATACCGCCCAGGCCGACGCCGCCGGCCCGGATCCGTTCCGCTATCGTGCCAATGGGAACCAGGATACATTCCAGCTTTTCCGCTTCCACGTCCGTATTCATACGCCGGGCAACTTCCGGATTAAGCCCCACATGCCCTGCCAGGAGGGTTTTGACCTGCCCCGCGACAATGAGTTTGCCTACCCCCCGGTTGGGAAAGCCCGCATCATCACTGATGATGGTAAGATTCCTGACGCCCTTTTTTTTAAGACCGTCAATCAGCATCTCCGGCGCGCCGCAGGCCATGAAACCGCCTACCATAATGACCGCCCCGTCCTGTATGGGGGCTACCGCCTCTTCCACGGATTTAATCTTATTCTTGTTACTGTTATTGATGATTTTTATCTCCTTAGGTACTGTATCTCGTTAGAATTTTGCAGGATTTTGCCGCGCAAACCCCTACAACCGCATTCCGCCGTTGACGGAAAGAACTGTACCGGTAATGTACGAAGCGTCGTCGCTTGCCAGAAATAAGGCCGCCCGGGCGATTTCCTCAGGCTGGCCCAAACGGCCGAGCATAGTAATGGCGGCGAATTTATCCAGAAGTTCCTGGGGAACGGTTTTCAGGATGTCGGTCATAATATATCCTGGCGCGATGGCATTGCACCGTACCGGAACGCCCTTACGGGCGAATTCCTTGGCCCAGCTTTTCGCCATGCCGATAACCCCGGCCTTGGTAGCGGCGTAGTTGACCTGGCCTATATTACCGTATTCGCCAACTACGCTGGAGATGAGGATGATGCTGCCGCCGCCTGAATCCTCCATGTGGGGGCCAATAAACCGGGTAAGGTTGAATATCCCCGTCAGGTTAACCGCGATGACAGCGTTCCACATCTCGTCGGTCATCTTCCGGGTCATGCCGTCTTTGGTGATTCCGGCGTTATTTACCAAAATATCGATCTTCCGGTATTTTTCTACCGCGTATCCGGTAAACGCCTTACACGCCTGCGGATCGGTAACGTCTAATTGATAAAATTCCTCGTTTTCATAACCGCTCCGGGACTCGGCCATATCGCAGGTTATCACCTGCGCGCCGTTTTCCGTGAACAGCTTCGCCATGGCTTCTCCCAAGCCCCGGCCTCCCCCGGTTATTACCGCCGTCTTTCCTTGTAATCTCATGATCATCCTCCTCATACTAAAAGGCGAGGCGCTTCCGGCGTTCGCAAACCCGGCTGTACGACTTTTCCATCCGGATGCGGCGGACATCATCCATGTTAATCGTCCCCGGGGAAATTGTCCATGCGTCAAAATATTCCGTTAGTTGAGCCTCTAAGACGGCGATAAACTGTTCTGTGCCGCAGTCCCGCGCCAGGCGGGGGCGGACGTTCGTAACCCTGCCGCGGATCGATTTAAGCCCGTTGGATTCAATCTTATCTGATGAAACCCGCAAGGCTTGAGAGAGCGCCTCCAAATCCGAATCAAACATGATGGTTCCGTGGTGCATGACCCGCCCCTGAGCGAGGTTCAGCGGCGCGTCATAACCCGCGCCGGGGATGTAATACATTATGCGCGATCCGCCTTCAGGCCATCACAGGCTGTGTATGGCTCGCCCCGCGGCGGACATAAAGGCTTCCGGCAGAGCCTCGTTTACCGTAGGATGGGGATGGACGGCGTTCACCAGTTCTTCCGCCGTCAGTTCGCCGGTCATAGCGACCGCGACTTCCCCAATCATCTCGGTAACATGCTGGCCGTAAAGATGAGCCCCCAGGATTTCCCCATAGGCCTCCTCGATGATCACCTTGAATATTCCGTCGGTATCCCCTTCCACCAGGGATTTGCCGTTGGCAGCCGCCGGGAATTTCCCCACCCTGACGCGCTCATACCGTTCCCTGGCCTGCGCCTCGGTTAGGCCTATGCAGGCAATTTCCGGCTCCAGATAGATACACGAGGGGATGCGGTCGTAACGCATCGGCCCATGCCCGCCGAACATAGCCCCCAGCGCAGCCAGCCCTTCATGAGACGCGGTATGAGCCAGCATCACCTTGCCGTTAACATCGCCGACAGCGTAGATGTTTTCGATATTGGTACGCATATTCTCATCAACCGCGATGGCGTTCCGGTCGAATCGTATCCCTATTGATTCCGCGCCAAGCCCTTCGGTATTAGGCGCCCGGCCAACGGCCATAAGAACCGCGTCAGCCTGAACGCACCGCCCGTTTCCGCCTTCGTCATAGAACACGGCATTATCTTTTACCCGCAGCACCTTTACTCCCAGGCGGAAGGTAATCCCGTCCTTCTCCATGCGCTTTTGCGCCAGGGCGGAAACCTCCGTGTCCACCATCGGGAGGATATGATCCAGCAGTTCCAGGACGGTTACCGCGCTTCCCAGGCGGTTCAAAAGATAGGCAAATTCCACCCCAATGACGCCGCCCCCGACAATGACCGTCCGTTCCGGCACATGGTCCAGATCCAGCGCCTCCGTGCTGGTAAGCAGCGTGCTGTTCCCTTCTATCTTTATAAAAGAAGGGATAACGGCACGGGAACCGGTGGCGATGATGATATGCCCCGCGGAAACACGGCGTTCCCCCACCTTTAGGGTATGGGCATCCACAAAACAGCCCGTACCGTTGATAAGGTCGACCTTGTTGCCCCCAAGCAATCCCTTGACGCCGCCGGCCAGCCGGCTTACCACCGCATTTTTACGTTCCCGCAATTTGGGCATGGAAACGGTCAGCGTATCCGGAACCCCCTCTATGCCAAAGGCGGAGGCTTCCCGCATTTGCCCCAACAGGCTGGCGGTTTTAATCAGGGTCTTTGCCGGAATACAGCCTGAGTTCAGGCACGTACCGCCCACAGGCCCTTTTTCGATGATACCGGTTTTCTTTCCTAATTGAGCGGCCTTGATGGCGGCAGTATAGCCCCCCGGTCCCGCGCCGATAACGGCGACCTCGTAATCGTATCCCGCACTTTTCTCTGCCATGACGCTCCTCCCGCACAAGAATCACCACATTGAACCCGTATAGGATATAATTTTCGCCGTTAATTAGGGAAGCGTTCACCGCCGGGTACTTTTTGAGCCCAGCCCCCC
>JAITLF010000299.1 GCA_031278025.1 Treponema sp. | reverse complement strand
CTCATGCCGTTCCATTCAAAGAGACTGTGGTAGAAATTGAATAAAAGGGGGTATACACAGAAAATTCCGAAAAAAAGGAAAAGGGGAATAATGAACAAATAAGCTTCGTTTTGAAAATGTTTTTTCCTTGGCGATTTCTCTGCCCGCAAAAGAGGCCTCCTTCTTGTACCGCTTCTTATGCCATGTTGTTATACTGCTCTTATAAAGATCAGGGAGATAAGCGTGTATCCCCCTGATAATTCATCCGTGTTTACCGTCTTTCAGCCCTGGAAGCCTCTTCGATGATCTCCGCCGCCCGTTGGGGAGTGGATTCGCCTATGGCAACGGCCTTTAACTGATCGGCGATAGTCTGTTTAAGCCGGGGATAAGGAAGCTCCCGGTAGCCATAGACCCTGTCCCGCATAATACTGATGATCGTATCAAAATTCTTTCTGACCTCATTGGAAAAACGGCTGGTGTCCACCACATGATCCGCTAAAACAGGCAGATACGACAGATTATTAATTCGCAGTTTGACCCCTTCGGTAACGTACCATTCAAAGAACTGCCATGCCTCCTCGGGATGTTTGCTTTCCTTGCTTATGGCAAGTACCACGTCTACCGTGGGAGCTACCGGCGCGGGTTTTCCATCGTTGTTCCAGTCTATGGTAAATACATCGTAGTGCCCTCCGGCTTCAAAGGTAACCAGATCGGCGACAACCCAGTAACCGTTACAGATCATAGGCGCCAATTTATCGGTCTCAAAAATACTGCGCGCATCGTTGTACACGTTGATCCCCAGGGCGCCGTCCTGGAAGATACCGTTATCAAAGCAGTTCTTCCATATCGTTAAGGCCCGGACAATGTCGGGGGTCGTAAAGGGCGCCTTGCCCTCAAAGGCGGCGTACAATGCGGGGGCGTTGATATCGGAAGCTATGTTAATAAACATGTCGAGGTTGATCCAGTCGTCTTTGGCGCCGATGAGCAGCGGCAGTTCTCCCTTTGCGCGGAAGTTTTTAGTTACTTCCAGAAGTTCGTTGTAGTTAGTTGGTACTTTGAGACCGTATTTGTCAAAATAAGCCAGGTTGGCCCATATATGCCCGGCGACGGAGGCGCCGGTGGGCAGGCCATAGTAGCTGTCCAGGCTGCCCTTGGTCATCTCCAGAAATACGGGGAGGAATTTCTTCTCCCAGTCAGGCCCCCAGGCTTCCCTTGCCTTGGGGGCGATATCAACCGTGAATTCCTGGAACTCCTTCATAATCGCACCGACCTGGATACCGTAGAGATCCGGTCCCTCCCCGGAGGCAACGAGCACTTTAAGGGATTGGATATGATCCGAATAAGCCACACTCTGTAGTTCCACCTTGATGCCCGTATTCTTGGCATCCCAGGCCGCCATTACCTCATCCCAGCCCGAGTCGGGGCTGGGATTCCAGGTTCTGAAGGTGATAGTTACCGGTTCCTTTTTGCCGGGCGCCGCAGCCCTGCCGCCCTGCTGGCCGCCGGCGAAAACAAGGGAGACCCCCAGCGCCAGGAGCACCGCCAAACTAAACAAACGTTTCATGCTATCCTCCTAAAAAATCTATATATACGGGCATACGCCCGTATTTTACGGTTTACCCCCTCCCTCGTGCGGGTGTATCCTCCACCCCTAATTCCCTCACGGCTTTAGGGGCGGGCCGCATTTTTCGGGATCCGCCGGTTCCCGCATCAGGGTAACCTTGACCTGTCCTGTGGAATGGCGTCCCTCCAGGGCGACATCGACGATGAGTTCCAGCTTTGCCCCGACGTAACAGCCGGCGTCAACGGTAAATTCCGCTTCCGCCCTGGAACCGAAGAGGTTGTTCAGCGGTTTGAGTGCGCTCCATCCACCCGGAATTTCTACCCCCTCCGGAACGTAGAGGCTGATCTTGGCCCACTGCTGCTGCCGCATGGCGCTGGAATTGGTCACCGTAACCTTGACGCTTCGCTTTTCGGCGGAGTTGAAGAATACCGATCCCCCATAATCCACCATTATGTTGAAGGCGGGGAAACTATGACGCACGATGTATGGGGACAGGGCGGTTAATTCACAGACCGGCAGCTCTTCGCTTTTGCTGCTCCCGTTGATCAGGGGGAGGTAATCCCGGGCGGTATTGCAGTAGAGGTCCCGGCCCTCAAGGCAGGTGATCCGCATACCCCCTTCGGCGAGGATGTCGCAGAGTTCCTGTCCCAGGAAGAGGGGAACCGTCCTGATGACCCGGTCGGCGAGCTGGGTCGCCGTTTCGGGAACCCATATCCCCCGGCTGGTTTTGTCGATACACATGGTAACGATTCTGTCGTCCAGCGGCCTGGTCCATTTTTCCGGTAGCTTCGACGCCCCGGAGATGATCCCCAGGGTGGCGCCCAGGGTCGCGCAGGTACAGTCCGTGTCTTCCCCGCAGGAGTTGGCCAGGCAGACGGCCTTGCCGAAGTCCCCTTCCCCGTAGAGCAGGCCCGCCATGACAAAGCCGACATTTTCCGGCGCGTCAAAGCCCGGCGCGCCGATATCCAGTCCCTCGTTGCCCTCTTTTTTAATCTCCGAGAGCTTGATCCCCTGGATGCCGAAGGTACCGGGAGCCTCGTTATGGATCCGCTTCCGGGCTTCGGCAAATTCAACCTTGTTTTTGTAACACTCCACCGCTTTCTTAACGCAGCGGGCCAGGGCGCCGTTTTCGGGGATGTAAGACAAGGCGATGTCGATGAGCTTAAAGGGATCGCTTTCCACAAAGGCGGCGCTTTGCAGGGCCGCGCAAAACACCTCCCCGTACATACCCTCGCCCTGGTGATCCACGATGGCGTCCTCGTAGGCGTAGCGGGCGGCAAGCTGGGGCCGGCCGGGGGCAAGGCAGGCCCAGATCTCCGAGCGGATAAAACAGCCGCAGCTGTCTTTGTAGGTGTTGTCGATGAGGCCCGACAGGGGCGGTTCCAGCCCGGCCCGCAGATTCGCCTTTCCGGTTCCGTATTCCACCCAGTTGGGGATAACGTAGGAAAGCCAGTATTCGCCCAGGATCGAGGCGTTCACGTTCCTGCCGTAGCGTTCCACCGCGGCAAGCCAGGCTATCTGTAAGTCCAGATCGTCGTTCGGCGGCGGACCCCCGGAGAGGTCCTGGGTGTAAAAATCGACTCCCTTTACCAACTGCCTCGTCCCCTCAAAGGGAGCGCCCAGCACCCCGCCGATGTTCTTGCCGGCCCAGCAGCCCATCACCTTGTCTTTGTAGGTCTTAAAATCCAGTATCATACGTTTCCTCCTTGCAGTTTAGAATGATATGTTTATAAAAATACGAACTTGCTATACATGGGCCCTACCGGTATACCCCGAAATCGTGGGCCGCCTGATACATGGTTCCACCCAGCGCATCACACAGCCTTCAAGCTGATTCCGCCGCCGGTTCGGAATTTCCGGGAAGAGCGGTTTTCCGGTATAGGGCGCGCTTATACCCCGGTAATCCACGCCCAGGGCCTGAAGGAGTCCCTCTTCATCGGTTTCCCCTATTCCCAGAGCTTCCTTTAACCTGCGGTGAATACCGTCGTTGGTTTCATAACCGATGGTTACCCGGTCGGTTTTTTCATGGGCAAAGGTCTTCCGCACCCGCTCTTTAGCGCTCATGGTTTCTTTTGCTTTAACGATTTTCATGAATTCTCCAACGGTAAATTCCTTTAATCATATAAACCCCTGTATAATATGAATTAGTATATGCTCTGTTTTTTCGAAATAAAATGGATATTTTCCTTGAAAAGATGACGAAAAACTTATATTATACCCCTTGATGAATGACACGGATGGGGATACGAAAGATGTATTTATAAATTACCTTCCCTATAGCGAAGAGGATGTGAAACGGGGAATGATCTGTACCAACGCGGGAACCATGGAAACCCCGCCGCGGACAGAATATCCTCCAAGGAAGAACGAATTTCCCGCCACGGTTCGCTCTGTGGCGGAAGGCAGGGAGCTTAGGGAATACAGTATTGTCTACATAGACCGGGGCCGGGGAATCTTTGAATGTTCCGGGAAAACCTATGCCCTGGAGCCCGGAGACGTTATGTTTATCAAACCCGGGATGAAACACCGGTACCATCCGCTTGCCGAAACGGGCTGGCACGAATACTGGGCCGGTTTTAGGGGTTCTTTTTTCGACATCATATTAAAGGATGATCTGCTGGCGCAGGATCGCGTGTTTTTCAGGCCGGGACTGAACAACCGTATCATAGACAGCTATAATCTGATATTAAATGAAGTAAAAGTTCAAAAAACCCTCTTCCAGCTCCGGGCCTGTTCGGCCATACTGGCGCTGATCGCCGAGATCCTCATTATAGACCGGCGTAGCGCCCAGCCTAATCATTACCAAAAAACCGTGGAAAAGGCGAAAACCATTATGAAATCCAACTGCTTCGGCAATATCAGCATGCCCGCGATTGCCGAACAGAGCGGGGCCAGCGTGGCTCTGCTCAACGAGATATTCAAGGCCTACACATCCATGACACCCTATCAGTACTTTATCCATATAAAAATACAGAAAGCCCAGGATCTTCTGGAAAAGGAAGATATTTCGGTCAAGGAAACGGCCTTCCGCCTTGGCTTCAAGGATCAGTATCATTTTTCCCGGCTTTTTAAGAGTAAAACCGGGTATACCCCCTCGGAGTGGAAAAAGTAAAATCCCGGCTTACGCCCCGACGCGCTTGCCCAGGGCTTCGGCGTGGGGGGCGGAAAGGATGATGTCGCTCCAGTTGACCACCATCCCCTCCTTTTCCAGGGCCTTCATCAGCCTGGCGAGGGCCTTGCCGGT
>JAITLF010000213.1 GCA_031278025.1 Treponema sp. | reverse complement strand
GATGGTTAAATCTCAAGGTGGGAACTGTTATAAGGAAATTAAAAAATGGGCGTCTTTGTCCCCACACAGTATATAGACTTACGGCATCGCGGGGGCTTCCCGTGCAATTCCAATTTTCCATGCCCCCCACACCCGCGGCGATGGGGAGACTTCCCCCACCGGGCGGGGTATACTTCGGCTATGAAATCCCCGCTTCATTTCCTTATTCTTTTTTTCGGCCTGCTTTCTTTGGGGACCTTCCTGGGGTCCTTTTTCCTTGCCCGCCGGCTGCACATCCCAGCTCCGGGAGAGGGGGCGGCATCGGCGAACTACCACTTTTCCCTGTACCTGCCGGATAACCGGAACTCCTTCTTTACCGGGATTATCCGGGGCGCGGAACAGGCGGCGGCTGAGGAGGGCGCGGTGATTTCCCTTCATTCCATAGATCCGGTGAAGAATGAGCTGGAAATGGCGGTCTATACCGGGGTTGACGGGGTCATCGTCTGTCCCTACCTGGAAGACGGGATGGCGCGGCGCTACCTTAACCGGTTGGGAACGCGGCAAATTCCGGCGGTGCTCATCAACCATAATGTACCCAATGACCAGCCCTGGCCGTTTATCGGGACCAACAACTTCGAGGTGGGGCGGCGTATCGGGACGATGGCGGGGAAATTCAGCGACGGGCCGATCTGCCTTGCGGTGGTCTACAGCGATAAGGCGCCGGGTATCTATGGCGAGCGGGAGCTGGTGGAAATGGGGATAACCACCGCTTTGGAGGGGCGGCTTACCGCGCCTATCATGGGGCTGCGGACCAACATGAATCCCCTGGACGCGGAGGCCCTGCTCTACCGGCTGTTCCGTTCCAATCCGCCGCCGCAAACGGAGATGCCGGCGGCAGGCAGCATTAACACGATAGTGTTTAACACTATCGTGTTCACCGATCCCAACGATACTATTGCCGCAGCCCAAACGCTTATCGACATGAACCTGGTGGGCCGGGTTAGGGTCATCGGATTCGGTTCCGGCCAGGGAATAGAGGACAATATCCGCAAGGGGGTCATCGCGTGCAGCATCGTGATCAATCCTGAACGGATAGGCTACGAAGCGGTGCGATCCCTGGCGGCGCTGCGGCGCACGGGCTATACATCGGCTTCTATAGATACGGGGATCACGATCATAGACCGAGGCTCCCTGCCGTGAGAGCCGCTCCGCGCTTCCTGTCCCACCGGCTGCTGGAATCCTGGTTTTCCCGCTCCCTGCGGGTGCGGATGCTTGCCGGCGTGTTCGGGGTGTTCTTCATCCTGATCCTGTCGGCGGGGTACATACTCTATTCCGCCAAGCGCCTTCAGACGGTTTCGGACAGCGGCTTTGAGCAGGAGCGGTTCATCAAGACCATCCAGGAGGATTTATCCGCCTATCAGTCGCCGCTTTTGGAGTACCTGTCCACCCGGTCCTCCAACGCCCTGGCGCGTATCCTGGTGGACGCCCAATCCCTGCGGCGAAAGCTGCCGTCTTACGTCGCCATTACCGCCGACGCCGCTTCCCTTAAGGAACGGGAACTTTATTCCCTGATTCACGCCTACCTGAATCTGGCGGACCAGGCAATGGAAGAAAAACGGGGCAGAAACATTGCGGAGTATACCCGGATATACGACGAGATGGAGCGGCTTTTGGCGTATATCAACGCGGAAATCGAAGACATCAGTACGGAACTGTTTCACAACCAGTTGGATGCCTACGAACTTTTCATTGCCGAGTCCGGCGCGGTTCAGGTATGGAACCTCTTTTTCATTATCTTTACGTCCCTGTTTGCGACGCTGCTTTTGTTTCAATCCATAGGGCGCTTCACCAACCCGCTGATACGGCTTTCGTCTATGGCGGCGGAACTGTCGGCGGGAAACTTTGACATCGGCGATATTGAGACCGGTTCTGTCCGGGAGATGGATCAGGTAGTGGAAGCCTTCAACCGGATGAAGAACGAGATACGGCAGTTCATCGACGAGATACGCTGGCAGGAGAATATCAAACAGGAATACATGCGGGAAAAGATGAGGAACATGAAAATGGAGGGCCTGGTGCGGCGCATGGAGATCTACGCGCTCCAGGCGCAGATGAACCCGCATTTTCTGTTCAACACGCTGAATACGGGTATGCAGCTTGCCATTCTTGAAGGGGCGGACCGGACCGGCGAATACATGGATAACCTGGCCGGGCTTTTCCGGCACATAATACGGAATAAAGAACTTATTGTTCCCCTGCGTCATGAGATCGAGGGGCTGCGCTATTACTTCGCAATACTTACGGTGCGGTTCCCCAAGAATCTCGATTTGGTACTGGACTACGATGAAACCCTGCAGGATACCTGCAAGACGCCGGTTTCCATCATTCAGCCGCTGGTGGAGAACTGTATCGTTCATGCCTTTAAGGAGATGCCGCCCCGCGGGCTGATCATCGTGCGGGCCGGGATACGGGGAAGCCGCCTGGTGCTTTCTGTGCGGGACAACGGCTGCGGTATGTCCCAGGAGACGGCGGAAAAACTGCTGCGGCCCCTTTCCCTGGACGAGTCGTCTCAGGCGCGGGTGATGGGTCTTGAAAACGTTATTCAGCGGTTGTACTTTTTCTACCCCGGTGATCCTGATGTGGTGAGCATAGAAACCGGGCGCGGGCAGGGGACGCTGGTTACTATCCGCATAGATACCGGGAGGGAGCCATGTATAAGGTTTTGATTGTGGACGATGAAGAGCCGGTTCTGGAAAGCTATTCCTTTATGCTGGAAGGCGACCGGGACTTTACCGTGGCCGGGACCGCCCGGTCGGGGTACCAGGCCCTGGAGCTTATCTATCAGCGGGAGCCCGACCTGGTTTTTATGGACATCAACATTCCGGGGATGGACGGGCTTGCGGTCATCGCCGACGTGTACCAGAAATTCCCCGGCATGGTTTTTGTCCTTTCCACCGCCTACGAGCGGTTCGATCTTGCCCAGCGGGCCATTCCCCTGGGAGTGTTCGCCTATCTTGTCAAACCGGTTTCAAAAAAAACGTTTCTTGCGACCCTGGACAAGGTTCGGGAACATCTGGATGGGCAGACGTGGACTGCGGCCCAGGAAGAGGCGGACCCGATGCGGCGCCTCCTGCGGGGCTTCCTGCGAAAGGTCCT
Organism: Treponema sp.; assembly: GCA_031278025.1. The sequence continues at coordinate 5,835 of JAITLF010000213.1, read as the reverse complement.
CTGGCAGGAAATACAGGAAGACGATTGGGAGCGGTATCGGACGCGGTTTGGGCTGCCCTCGGATAAGGGTATCGTGTGCCTGGTGGAAGCGGGACACTCCGCCGTATCCCCGGCGCGGGATTTTCCCCCCGGCGCGGAAGAGCCGGCCTGGAGCGGCAGGATCGCCGAGCGGCTTGCGTACCGGCACCGGTGTTTTTTCGACACCCTGGTGAACCGGGGTCTTTTCCTGATTTCAGAAGACATAGACCGGGAAGTCATGGAACGCCACCTCACCGCGGCCCTGCGGGAGGTTTTCCCGCCGCCTGATTTTCCTGATTACGGTATAGGCGGCTGTTACCGGGGGCCGGAATTGTATAAATCCTGCGTTGAAGCCCTGACAGAATTGGGAAACAAGCGGAAAGGCGCGGATACGCAGAGCCGGGAACGGCTGCGCCTGGCGCAGCTGCGCCGGAAGATCGGAATCGCCGATGCCGGGGCGGTAAAAAAGCTGTTCGGCCTTTTGTGGGAGGACATCTTTGCCGGCAATGATTTTACCCTGGCCAAAGCGAAGATGATCCCCGTGTTCATGTTCCTTCTGGACGATTGCACCGGCTGTTATCAAAGTTCCTCAGGCGGCGATCCGCCCGGCGGCAGGCCGCTCCCTTTTTCCCCGGCGGAAGACATCATGGCGGTTAGGGATATGGCCGAATGGGAAGCCTGGTCTGCCGGCGCTTTCGAGACGATCCTCAGAATGGCTTCCCTCCGCCGTTCCGGAAACTTCCCCCTGCCTCTGATTAAGGCCATGGAGTACATACACGATCATTATACGAAAACCATCCAGCTGGGGGATGCCGCGGAGGCGGCCCTGGTTTCCACGGCGTATTTGAGCCGTCTTTTTTCGGAACACCTTAAGACGAACTTTGTTGATTATCTTACGGAGATGCGGATAGAGCGGGCGGAAAAGCTGATTCGGGAATCCCGGATGAGTATTAAGGAAGTAGCCCGCGCGGTGGGGTATCAGGACCCGAATTATTTCAGCAAGATTTTCAGGAAGGTTACGGGGATGCTTCCCACGCAATACGCGGGGTAAGGCGGGGCGGGGGCCGGCAGCCGTTTTACGGGCGCCTTTGCGCTCGAACAATGAGCCTTTCCGAACAATTCCGGAGTATTCCTGATCAGAAATGGAGCGTTCCTGATCAAGAATGGAGCGTTCCTGATCAAGAATGGAGCGTTCCTGATCAAGAATGGAGCATTCCTGATCAAGAATGGAGCATTCTTGATCAGGAATGGAGCATTCTTGATCAGCAATGGAGCATTCTTGATCAGGAATGCTCCATTCTTGATCAGGAATGCTCCATTCTTGATCAGCAATGGAGCATTCTTGATCAGCAATGGAGCGTTTCTGAGCGGGCAAACCGGGGCGCTGAACGCCGGCGCGGGTTTTGGAACAGCCTCCAGGACGATTCAAGAATATGCGAAAAGTTTGTAACGATAGATTCGCGGCGGCCGTATAGCTTTCAGAGGCCCCCCGGACCTCCCAGCAGGGGTGCGGGGCAGAGCCCCGCGAGGTCAGGGCAGAGCCCCGCCCGGCCAGGACAACCCGGCGCCTATGGCGGTGGTATATTCGGCATCAGGGGGATACTCAAAATGCACCGAATAAAGATCCGTGATGAATTGCAGCACCTTCTTGCCAATGGGGTTATCGCTGCCGTTCCCGGTAACGATGATCCGGTCGGTATGTTTGATCTTTGCCGCGAAAACCCCCAGCATACCGATTACCTGATACACCATATTCAGTATCCCCAGGGCAATGTCCGCGTTCCTGGCCGTGTCCAGCATCTTCCCGAAATTACTGGCGGTGGATTCGGGGTTCAAAAAGCTCAGGTTCATGTCCATAATGTCCTCCATAAGCAGGTCCACCTGGTTCAGGTTTCCCTGTTCCGCCAGTTCCATGATGTCGGTGAAGTCGCTCAGGGAAAGGAGCTTCTTCGCCAGCCCCAGGATGGTCCCGCCCCCGACGCCGGAACCCCCCACGTGGGTGATGGCGCCCGGACGGGCGTCAATGACGGCGGTTCCCGTGCCGATGTTGGCGATGATGATGTCTTGTTTCCCCGAAAGGAACATGCCCCCTATGCCGATTGCCCGAATCTCGTCCACCTTTTCCGTGGGAATCCCGAACAGGTCCGTGTTCACCTTGGAGGCTCCCGCCCCGGTGATCATGATACGCGTGATTTCGCCGATTCGCAGGTTGTTTTCCACCAGCATCTTACCCAGCGCGCCCGTGGCCGCTGTAATCACATCCGCCGCCTTTGTCTTGACCTTCTTAATGTGCTGACCGGCCCCGCCCCCGGCCCGTTCAGGCTCAATGGATACCGCCTTGGTGGTGGTACTGCCTATATCAATTCCGATTATCATAGCGCGGCTCCTCCTGGTTACCGTCCGGTAACAAAAATGCCCGCGGCCTTGACCCCCAGAACAACGACCGCGGTAACAAGGGCCCCCGCCACGGTTACTCCCAGGATCACCGCAGGCAGGGTCCGCCGTTTGCTCAAGCCCAGTACCCAGGCGCCCAGGGTGCCGGTCCAGGCCCCGGTCATGGGAAGGGGCAGGGCCACAAACGCGGCGACGCCGAGCCAGCCCCATTTTTCCACCCCCCCGTGCAGCTTTGCCCGTGCCCTTTCAATAAAGCGGTCGAAGAACCGCCGGTACCAGGGCATCTTTAGGAAGAGCTTATGCAGGGTGGAGAGGAAGATCCAGCAGACCGGCGCTACCAGCGCGTTAAGGCCCGCGGCAAAAGGATACGCCCAGTACCAGGGTATGCCGTTGGCCATCGCAAAGGGGATGGCCCCCCGCAGCTCCGAGATTGGCAGAAACGCCAGCAGTGCGGTAAAGAACCAGGCGGTGAATGATGTTACGGGCAAGGGCGTAGCAGCTCCCAATAGCCGACGTCCAGGCGCCGTCCGAACTTGTACCCCACCTGGGCAAAACAGCCCACCGGTTTGAAGGCGAATCGTTCATGCAGGGCCGTACTTGCCTCGTTGGGGCAGGCGATCACCGACATCAGGGCGTGGGCATCCAGCTTCCACACCTCCTCAAGCAGGCGGGCAAGCAGGGCCTTGCCCAGGCCCCTTCCCGTCTGCCCGCGCCCCAGGTAGATGGAATCCTCCACCGTAAAGCGGTAGGCCGAGCGTTTATGCCAGGGGTGGACGCAGGCATAGCCCAGGAGTTCTTCCCCTTCTTCATAGACGAGCCACGGGTACTTCGCCGTTACCGTGTTAATCAGGTTTTCCATCACCGGAACCGGAACCGCCTCTTCCTCGAAAGTAACGGTGGTGTTTTCGATGTAGTAATTGTAAATACCGCAGATAGCCGCGGCATCTTCCGGGGTAACCGGACGGATCATCTTGGCCTCCTCTAAAACGCGCAATTTCGCCAGGCCGGGAGCCCGCGATACAAAAAAATTTACCGGCGGCCCAGCTTTTTTTCAAGCAGCGCCGGGTCTACCGGGCGCAGGGCGCTGTTCTCCGAATCCCTCAGCATGATGCCGTTTCTGCCCTGTCTTTTCGCCTCATACAGCGCGGCGTCCGCGTTGTTGTAGAAGTCCGCGACGGAATCGGAGGAACCTCCCCTCAGGATATAGAGTCCCAGACTGGCGGTTACATACGGGGCAACGGGGGATTTTTCGTGAGGTATCTGCAAGCCGATGATCTTCTGCCACAGTTTTATCGCCACCCGTTCCGCCTCGGAGACGCGGTTTTCAGTCCAAAGCACGATGAATTCTTCCCCGCCCACCCGTGCGGCAAAAACACGCTCCTCTTCGATCAGGGCTTGGAGTTCTTTCCCTATGGCCTTGAGTACCATATCCCCTTTAAGATGCCCGTAGTGATCGTTGTAAAGTTTGAAAAAGTCCACGTCCATCATGATGGCGCATACGGTCTGATGCACATGCTGGCACACGGAGATGTAGAAATTCACCGCATGGAGATAATCTCGGCGGTTGGAAAGGCCGGTCAACTCGTCTTTAATGCTCTCTTCCCGAAAACGGTTCCGCTCAAACTCAAGCCGCCGTGTCGCTATCATTCCCTTGATGATCGTGTAGTACATGTACCGGGTAATAATCATGCCCGCCAGCCCCGCAATGATGATGCCCGCGACGTTAAATATCCATATATCGAAAGGTTCAAATAAAATAGAAAAAAGTGAAAAAACGAGTACCGTTGCCAGATTGAGGATCAGGCTGCGCATAAAATCTATCACAAAGAGAATTTGGGCGCCGACAAAAAACACTAAAACAAGCGTGGCATATTCATCAGGGTGTTTAATAATCCCAAGGAATATGCCAAACGCCATAAGGGAACCATAAAAAATCAGAAAACCGGCGCAGGCATCCGAAGGTTCGCATTTTTCATGTTTAAGGAGATACGAAGCATAAAGAACAACAAGAGATTCCACTACAGCCGTGATAAGGTACGCGACGCCGGTATCCATCCGCCGTTCCAGCAGTGCCGGAAAGAAGCTAAAGAGTCCGATGAGCGCCGCTGCCACAAGGCTCATGATAAACAGGCTGCGGATATTATGTTTAATAATATCCTCCCGGCAGCTTTCCAGGGCTTCTTTTGTAAAGGGACTAAAAAACGTGAAAAAGGACGGCATTCAGAAACTATCTCCCCATGTGCGTATTCGTTTTATGTGTTATTTGCTGCCCGTCGCCTGGTTTCTGTGGCGGTTTCCCCTGTAATTTCTCTTCAAACCGTTCCAGGGCTTTCCCTTCCAGGAGGGGTTCTCCGGCCCCCGCCGCCCCCAAACGCCGGCAGAGTTCGGCAAATTCGTCACGGGAAAAGCGGACTCCCCCCAGGCGGTGGTTCTCAAAAGAGGCGCAGCACCGGGGCGCCACCGTGCGGGTTATCTCAAGAAGCAGCTCCGCGTACCGGCGTATTTCCGCCTGGGCATGGGCGTCCAGGCGGAGTTCCAGAAAGCGAAACAGGTTGTGGAGGTCTATCTGCCAATACCACTCCGTATACAGGGACAGCGGCAGATTGATCCGGGCCAACTCACGGGCCACCCCCGTATCTATAAGGGTGCGGTAATCGCCATAGGCCCGCCGCTGTCCTTCCTCCAGTCCGGCCCGGACCTGTCCTGCGAAGGCGGCGTCCAGGGATTCCCCGCGGCCCTGTTTGTTGCCGGTGCTTTGGAAAGCTATGTCCGTGCCGTCGGGGACGTAAAAATCATCCTTCATCACCGAATAGCGCCCGGATATTTCGTTGAGCCGGGCGGTACGGTGGCGGACCCATTGACGGGCCACAAAGATGGGGAGCTTTACATGAAACGTGAGCACAACCTGTTCAAAGGGCGATGTATGCCCATTCCGCAAGAGGTAATCAATAAGCCCCGCGTCCCCCCTATAGGTCCGGGTTCCATCCCCGTAGGAAACACGGGCCGCCTGAACCACCCGTTCATCCCCCCCCAAATAATCGACAAGCCGGACAAATCCTTTATCCAGCGCCGGGAATTCCCGGTCAAGTATCGCTTCAGCTTCTTCGACAACGCAATGGGCCATAAAGTATCCTTACCTGGGAGCCTGTGGGACTTTGCATAATTCATATAAAGAAATGCGTGATTTCATGTGGATCGAGGCTCCGGCGGCTTTTAGCCGCGGAGGTTAGTATATACTAGCCGGAGCGGGAAATAAAGGGATACAGGGATAAACGCCAGGAATTCAAAGTATCACCCATCGGGTTCATCTCCCCAGACGAAAAGGATAAAAGCGGACCAGTTCTCATGGAGAAAACGACTGAAGATGTACCTCAGCGCACTAAAGAAATTGTCCTGGCGGCCAGACCGGTTCCGGGCCCCCCG
>JAITLF010000202.1 GCA_031278025.1 Treponema sp. | reverse complement strand
GGCGCACTCTTTCGGTTTTACCCAAGAGCAATGCCTTGTCTGTTCCCTGCCGTATTTGTCTTTGCCATGCCCGGCGCAATGTGAAGGCTGTCTGCTTCCCCTGCCTTTCTCTGGTTTACGGTAATGAGGACACAAAACACATTTCTCTAGTTTCACTTCCCCGTCTCCTTTATTGATTGCCCAAATCAGGCGGAAGCACCCATTTCTACTTTTCTGCCGCAGTCGGGACAAAACACTTTCGTTGAGACTGTCGAATAAATCCGTCAATAAGCAAAAACTACTATAATATGGTGTGTTAAAGGTAATTGATACGCTATATATAGTGTCTCAACCCCCTCTGAAACACTTTTTCGACAGCCTCGTTCTGTGTCATCATGATACGTATGAAAAACATTACAGAAATGACAAAAGACGAGGCTGCGGGAATACGCTTCATCCTCATGGATATAGACGATACCCTTACCCAGGACGGCAATCTGCCGCGTAAATCTTACAGCGCGCTTTGGGACCTCAAGGATGCCGGGCTTAGGGTTATCCCGGTTACTGGCCGGCCTGCGGGCTGGTGCGACCTCATCACCAGGGAATGGCCGGTGGACGGGGTGGTAGGCGAGAACGGCGCGCTCGCCTTTTGGGAAGAGGACCAGGACGAAGGAGGCCGCTTCCTTAAGCAGGAGTTCCACCCCAACGCGGTGCGGAACGATCATCCAACATTGGAACGTATTCGTATACGGGCGCTGGCGGAAGTACCCGGCCTTCGGGTAGCAAAGGATCAGTTCGCCCAGCTTTTCGACCTGGCCCTGGATTTCGCCGAAGAAAAGCCGGCCCTCTCCCTTAAGGAGGCGGAAAAGGCGCGGCGTATTGCGGAAGAGGAGGGAGCCATAGCTAACATTTCCTCTATATCATGTGAACGTATGGATGGGGACCTACAACAAGGTTGCCATGGCGGAGCGGTTTCTTTCTCGGCGTTTCGGCTGGCAGCCCGGCTCAGGCGACAAGGAAGTCGTTTTTGTAGGGGATTCCCCCAACGACGAGCCCATGTTCGCCCGATTCCCCCTGTCCTGCGCCGTGGCAAACATACGCCGTTATAAAGGGATCATCACGCGCGAGCCCGCCTTTGTCGCAAAACGGGAATGCGGCGAGGGGGTTTGCCGAAACAGTCCGGACCATCCTGGAAAAACAACGATGAGCCGTGAGTCTTGAGATTCCACCTGAAGAACCTGAAGAGATAGAAAACCTTTAAGCACGGCGGGAATCCTCCCTGCCATAACGATACTGAGGACCCGCGCGGGGCGGTAAAGCGACTATCCGGTTATTTCCATGAGGCCCTTCTTTCCGCCCGGCGCAGGATCATTTCTCCTGCAATACTGACGGCTATTTCCTCCGGGGTTTCGGATTTTATGGGCAACCCTATAGGAAGATTGATACGGTTCACCTGTTCTTCGCCTACCCCGCCGCGGAGCAGTTCCTGTTTAACCGCCACCGCCTTGGTTTTACTCCCGATAACGCCGATATACGCGCAGTTTTTGTGTATCACCTGCCGCAGGACGGCAAGATCGTAGGCGTGGGTTACTATCACGATGTAGTCATCGGGAGTTATGGTATGCTTTTCGTATATGTTCCCGTAATCGTCGGCAGTTAAATCGTGGGCGGTGGGAAAGAGTTCCCGCCGGACAAATTCTTCCCGGTTGTCGAAAACAACGCACCGGAAGCCGACGGTGGTAAGTAGCGGCTGCAGGGCCCGGGCTACGTGCCCTCCCCCAAAAATAAAAACCTTGCCCGCAAAGTTGATGGGTTCTCCGTAAACGAGCCGGTCCCCGGCCTTGACCAAAACGCCCCGGTTCCGGGTCAGGGCTTTTATAGCATCCCCGCTCAGGCACATACCTTCCAGGGGAAGGCCCTCCGCATACAGGGACATGGTCCAATCGGTGGAACTCGTCAGGTCGATAAAGAGCCAGAGGTCTTCGTCTTTTTCCAGGCGGGCAAGACAGGCCGTCATCAGGGTTATCGTTTTACGGGCACCCCCTGGGATAAACTGAAAATAGACATCCACATCGCCGCCGCATAGCATACCCAATTCTTCCTCATCATTTTGGTAGAGCCGGTAGGTCTTGCGCCGGGATTGCCGACGCGCCAGCAGGGTTTGGGCAAATTCTACCGCTTTGTACTCCATCGTTCCGCCCCCTATGGTTCCGCAGACCCTGCCTTGTTGGTCCACTAACATATGAGCGCCCACGCTCCGGGGGCCGGATCCGGCTTCGGCCACGATGGTGGCCAATACCGTGTCTTCACCGGAACGTGTTTTCTCAAGGACTGCCTCAAACAGGTCTTTACTTTGCATGGGTTTCCTCCGGGTCATCATCCCTCCGGGACTTTCGGCGGAGGGATCAGCTATTTATAATAAGCGGGGGCTGTTCCAAAACCAACGCCCGCGTTCCGCGACAGAAGGAGGGAAGGGATCCACAAAAATCCCGATTATCGGGCTCCGTGGGTTCGCCTGGCACAAAACCGCCCGTCATACCCGCCCGCTCCGGTTAAGAAGAAGAAGGTCCGCCAGCACCAGGGCGGTCATGGCTTCCACCACCGGTACGGCCCGGGGGCAGACGCATACGTCATGGCGGCCCTGAATCACCAGGTCCCGCACGCCCCCTCCCCGGTCCACCGTCTTCTGCGGTACGGAGATTGAGGCAACGGGCTTGAAAGCCACGGTAAACTCAAGGGGCATACCCGTGGAGATTCCCCCCAGGATGCCGCCTGAATGGTTGGTCTGGAATGCGATATCAGGGACTCCCGGAAGAAGCGGGCCGGTCTTTGGTATGGGGCGGTCGTTTTGAAGGGAACCACGGGAAGAAGCGGCGGCAAAACCCGCGCCAAAGGCAACGGCTTTAGCGGCCCCGATAGAAAGCATGGCGGCAGCCAGCCGGGCGTCCAGCTTCCCAAAGACCGGATCCCCCAGGCCCGGCGGAAGGCCGGTTACCAAGCAGGAAACGATCCCCCCTGCGCTGTCCCCCTCGGCGCGCAGTTCCTCTATCACGGCAAGCATCCTTTCGGCGGTTTCCCGGTGCGGAACCCGCAGGGGATTGCCTTCCGCCTCGTCAAGATCAAACCCGCTCTCGCCAGGGCCTGGGGCATCTATCCCCGCAGCCGAGGAAGTCCACGCCCGGACCGTAACGCCTGACCCGGAGAGAAATGCCTTGGCCGCCGCTCCTGCGGCAACCCTGCCCAGGGTTTCCCGCCCGGAACTCCTGCCCCCTCCCCGGTGATCCCGGAAACCGTACTTGGCTTCCCAAACCCAGTCGGCATGGCCCGGCCTGTAGAGGTCTTTCAGATTGTCGTAGTCGCCGGAGCGTTGGGCGGTGTTGCGCACCATGACCGCAAGGGGAGTCCCCAGAGTCCTGCCCTCGAAAACGCCGGAAAGGATTTCCGGCTCGTCCGGCTCGGAACGGGTAGTGGCGGGCCCGCCGCCACCCGGACGCCGGCGGCTCAGTTCCCGGCGTATGTCCTCCGCGCACAGGGGGACGCCCACGGGACAGCCGTCAATGACGCAGCCCAGGGCGGGCCCGTGGGATTCCCCGAAGGTGGTAACGGTAAAAATCGTACCGAAACTGCTGCCCCCCATCAGACGAAGGCTTCCATTTCCGCAAAGGTCGGCGGCTCCGCGCCCCGGCGTGAACAAACTAATGACGCGGCCTTGTTTGCAAAGAACAGGGCGTCGTAAAGCTCCTCTTCCGTTAAGGCGGGTATGAACTGCCGGGACATACGGCCGTGAAGTTCCAGATAGGCGAGGAAAGCGCCATGGAAAGTGTCGCCCGCGCCGATGGTATCCACCACCGGCACCTCCACCACCGGTGCGGTAACCCGGAGTACGGTTCCATCCTCCCGTTTGAGCAGGGCCGCCGCGCCCAGGGGTCCCAGCGTCGTAACCGCCAAAAGCGGCCCCAGGGACAGGATTCGCGCGGCGGATTTTTCCACCCCCAGGCCGGGGTACATAAAATCACAATCCGCTTCGGAAATCTTGACAATAACCGCATCCGCCGCCCATCCCTCAAACCGCTTAACATACGCCTCCCGGTGGGGGATCATGAAGGGCCGCACATTAGGGTCCAGGGAGATGACCGGCGCATCCTTCCCCCGCTTCCCCTCCCGGCGTATGAGGGTCTCTATGGAGGAGGCCACCGGCTCCATAGTCAGGGAGATAGACCCAAAGAGGATGCACCGGGTGTCTTGCGGGAGGGACGCGGGAAGGTCGGCCTGGGTCAGGGACCGGTCGGCGCTTCCGTGGGTATAAAAGATGTATTGAGGCTCCCTGCCGTTTTCGAGTTTGACGAAAGCCAGCGTGGTAGTCTCGTTCGAGCGGACTATCAAATCGGTTCGGACCGTGTTTTGAGACAGGCGGCGGATCAGGGTTTCCCCGAAAAAATCCGTAGAGAGTCTTCCGAAAAAAGCCGCCGGAACTCCAAGCCGGCCTATGGCAATGGCGGTATTGTAAGGACTACCCCCAGGGCAGGGGAGAAAAAGCGTTTCCCCCTCCGGAAAGGTCTTGGGAACCATGTCTATCAGCGCTTCGCCGCACGCCAGGATCATGAACTGCCTCCTTCTTACGTAAGTTGATGAAGTATACCTCCAAAGCGGTAAAATTACAACAAAAGAGGCGGTTCCAACCAGGGCGGGCGCATTAAACATTCTAAGGTATTGTTTTTGGGGGGTTCGTAGTATAGTAAGTACTAGCACATTACCGAAAAGAGGAGCGAATGATGATTGGTTTGTTGAAGATGCCGGTTGCCCCGTTGTGGGGGGCTCGGAAAATTGGAATTGCACGGGGAGCCCCCGCGATGCCGATGGAACGGGCGGCATCATGTGGTGTACACCTGGCGGTGGGTGAACGGGGTACCGATACGGTATGAGGAGAACGAGGGGGATACGTTTCCGGTCAATTATCTGGAGATGAGCATAGTGAACGAGAAAACGGGGAAGCGGACGTATTACAACAGTTGGATAACGAACAAA
>JAITLF010000070.1 GCA_031278025.1 Treponema sp. | reverse complement strand
GTGTCGGTGGTTTTGTGTTGAACTTTTACCAGGCATACATTCGAAGCCGTCATCCCCAGCTTTCCCAGAGGATTTAGCTGGCTTTGATAGCCGTACAGCTTTGCCACGGGTAGCGTATCCTTAAAGGTGTATTCCGTGACCTTATCTTCTTCTCCGCTAAAGTCTCCGGCAATATCGATCTCTTCAGTTTTGTACACCCAAACGCCGGATCCGTAACTGCCGCTATTTGCAATGATATTGCCGCCGGCGTCTATGGCAATATCAAAGAAGTCGTGGGGCAGCACGGTTTTAGTCCCGGTGGAAAAGTCGAAGAACACCGCGTTGTTCGAGCTGTTGTAATCCACGTTGATGGTATCGCGGGGATATTGATAATCGCCGCCCTCCGCAAAAGAGATGGTTACCGTTTCCTGAATTTCGTCTCCACTACCGTTGCCATTGCCGTTCTCGTTGCCCGTGCCGCCTTCGTTGCCCGTGCCGCCTTCGTTGCCCGTGCCGCCTTCGTTGCCCGTACCGCCTTCGTTGCCCGTGCTATTACCATTGTCGCCGCCGTTGTCCCCTGTCAGCAGATCGCAGGAAACCCACAGTACCGAGGCCGATAAGGCCAGGAGAAAGATGTTTAAAAACATCATCCGTTTAGAAAAAATCATAATAACTCCTTGTATTTGGAGCAGCCCCACAGTCTCAGCCGGCTGAAACTACCGGACCACCCAATTTATATGTACCGCCTCAAGGCGGATAGTTACCACTTAAAACTTGCCCCTAGACTAAAAACGATCCCGTCCCGGAGGCCATAATAGTCCTCCTGGTTTTGATTTTCCGTACTTTTAACAAAATGAATGTTGTTAAGCGCGTTTTGCACGCCGCCGTATATCTCCAGCCTTTCACCGAAAAATGTTTTCGCTACCCGCAGACCAACCATAAGGTAGTCGGGGGTATAAGTTTGGTCCGCATAACTGATAAGCTGAGGGGAATTCCAGTTTATCCGCGCCTGAACGGAAGTCTCGATAACGGGAATAAGGTACGATATGTTAGCGCTGATCTGATGGGGCACGCGGGACGCCAAATCGATCCAGTCATTCGTTTCCTCATCAAATTCTTTCGCCAGGGTAAGGCTGTAGGTCAGCGCGGTTTTAACCCGGCTGCTGTTATACCGCAGTGATACATCCCCGCCCGTAGTTATGGCCCGGCCCACATTCCGGTACTGCATGACCGAAGTGTAGTTCTGCATTTCCCCGGTTGAAGGATTCGGGGCCGCACCTCCGTTTTCGTCCACCGTGATGGCGTCAATCAGGTCGAAGATGTAGTTAAAGTACGCGCCCGCGGAGGCGGTAAACTCTTTTGTAAGCGAATAGTCGGCCGACAGGTTAAAGCCGTGGGAGGTCTCCGGTGTTAAATCGGGATTGCCCCTGATCAGGAAATTGTAGGGCGCCGGGTGGAAGAAGAACCAGTAATTCTGCTTCAGGCTGGGGGTCTTGAACCCCATGCCGTAGGAAAGGCGCAGGACAAGCGCCTCCGTGGGATCATACCGGAAACTGAGTTTGGGGCTTAGTTTGTAAATGTGTTCTTCGCCGGAATCATTGGGGGGCCGGTAATCAAAACGCAGGCCCGGTACGATACGGAACCTGTCCGCGCCGCCGATGTTCCAGGTATCCTGGGTGAAGACGCTCAGCATGATAACCGATTTTTCCGCGTCAAAGGAATCGCTTTCCAGGGCCTCCCGTTTGGCGTTCACGCCGAAAAGCAGTGCGTGGGAAATAAGCGGTTCCCAGGAAAAACGCGCTTCCCCCTCCATGTCCCTAAAGAGGCTGTCCGCATAAGCCGATGCCGTATGATGGCTGTAGTTGATCCGGTCGGCATCGTAGTCCAACTGCCGGTAACTGAAGAAACCGTCCAGCATGGCAAAGTCGGAAAAACGGTAGGTTTCCTTTAAGCCGCCCTCGATCTTGGTATTCATAAAATCATAGCCGTTTTCTATATCCGCGCTTACGTTGAGCAGCGAGTCCATCCAGCTTCCGTACAGCGCCAGTTCGCCCCCAGGATGATACCAGGAGGCGTCCGCCCGGACGGAGCCCAACCGGGCGGCGGGGACCTCGTAGAGGTCAACAGTTTCCCTGCGGGGATTTCTTTGTTGAACGATCTTTCCATCGTCCCAGTCGAAGGACCCTCCCAAAGAAAAGGCAAAAAGGGTATTGGCATAACCGATATAGCCTTCCCCGTAGTAGCGGATATTGGAAGAAAATTCCTGTTTTGTCTTGAGCGATAACTTCCCCTGATCCGGTTTTTTGGTAATGATGTTGATTACCCCGCCCATGGCATCGGAGCCGTAGAGAACCGACGAGGCCCCCCGGATTATCTCTATCCGTTCAATGTCGGAAACGGGTATCATGTTTACCGGCGTGGCGCCGCCGGTGTCTCCGGTAATTTCCATACCGTCGATCAGTACCTTTACGTAGGCCCCTTCAAAACCCTGCATCATGACGGTGGCCTGGGGATGATCGTAGATCACCACCCCCGGTATGTTCGCCATTACCTCGGCGACATTTTTTGCCCCCATTTGGGCGATCTCTTCTTCGGTGATCACCTCCACCGCTTCCACGGTTTCTTCAATGTCCTGTTCCACCTTTGCGCCGGTTACCACCATAACCGGAACTTCCTGGGCATACAAAAAGGTAGTTAATACTAACAAAATGGTAAAAAAAATATTTAGTTTTTTTCGCATATCATTCATCCTCCGGTTAATTTTTTGGGTTTGCGTATGAACCCGTGCGCGGGTCCTCATCTTCCAGGCGATAGCGGATGCTTACCTGTACGGTATAATTCCCGTCCCGGCCTTCCATAACCGGGAAGGGACTTGCGGAACGGATTGTCTCGAAGGCGGCCTGTGCCAGGAAGCGGTGGCCCGACGGGTCCGCCAGCCTCAAGTCCGAGATGGTTCCGTCCCGCCTTATGGTAAAAGCCGCCGTAATATCCCCCTCAATACCCCGTTTGCGTACCGACAGGGGATAGACCTTGTTTTTTTCCAGCCGGTCCATGATCAGGGCCAGATATTCCGCATCGGTCATGCTTCGCGGCGGAGCAAAACCTTCCGGCGAATCTGCGGGCGCGCCCGTATTTCCGGCCTTCACCGGCGCGGCTTCGGCGGACGCCGGAAAGGACGCCGTAGCGGGGGCCGCCGCTACTCCGGTTTCTTCAGCCGGAGACGTAATGCCGGATTCCTCCAGGGGAAGCGAGATTTCTTCGGGAAGCGGTTCAAAGGAGGGAACTTCCTCCTCCGGTAAAGGGACGGCGGGAAAGGGCAATTCCTGCGCCGCTTCCGCTGATTCCTCCGGGCTGTTGTCCGCGGCTTCCAGGGTTAGAAACAGTTCCCTTGTTTCCGTAAAGGGCTTTTCGCTTTTCCTTAAAAGGTCAAACACGGAAATAAAGACAATATGCAGGGCCGCAATGGCCGTAAAGCAGGCCAGGGCCGGGAGCCGGCTGCCCCGGCGGGTCTCGCCGTTCCCTGCGCCGAAACCGGTCCGGCGGTCTCCGTTACCGGGGAAGTTCATGGCGAATTGCCACATTACGCACCCCCGCTGTGGTAAGCACATCCATGATTTCAGTTACCCGCTGAAAGGCCAACCGGCCGTCGCAATCCAGGGCGACCCTCAGATCCGGTTCCTCCCGGCTGTATGCCGTTAACCGTTGCTTTAGAGCCTCTTCCCCAATTCGTTCCCCTTCCAGGTAGAGGAGTCCCCCGGCGTCCAGGGAAACGGTAAGCATCTGCCGCCGTGTAGCTTCCCCGGACGAGGCGGTGGGCAGGGAAACGGCCAGGGCCGGTTTTTCAAAGGTGGAACCGATCATGAAAAAAATGACCAGCATGAAGATCACGTCAATAAGGGAAGTGATGTTGATTTCCGTGCGCCGGGAAGGGCCGGGGCCAAAGGTTTTCATCTCAGGCGCTTTCCTTATTCTGTTTTCTGGTTTGCGGCGCGGTCCTGGCCGCCGTCTTTCCCGTGGTTTCCTCCGCGCCGCCTAAAATATCCCGGCGGAATTGTTCGCTCAGGATGGACGCCGCGAAACTCATGTCCCGCAGACGGGAAGCCGACAGATGCTCGAACCATTTGCCGCAGCTTAAGGCGCAGATGGCGGTAACCAGTCCTGTGGCGGTGGTGATCATGGCCTCCCAAATACCGCCGGAAAGAAAGGCTATATCCACCGAGGAGCCTTGTTCCTCTATCCGGCTAAAGGCGTTCATAAGCCCGGTAATGGTCCCCAACAGGCCCAAAAGAGGCGCGACGGTCCCGATAAAAGACAGAACGCCCAGTCCCCGTTCCATTTCCCCCCGGATAACCGCCGCCTCCCGGTCAAGGATCTCGGACAAAACCGGCCCCGGCTCCTCCATGTGTTTGAAAAAGCTAACAGCAATCCGCGCGGGCTGACCGCGCTTCGCCGCGCCGGGAAACAGGGAGTCGCCTGATTCAAGGGACCTGAAAACACCGTTCCTGTTATACCGGGTGCGGAAAAAATAGATAATCCGTTCCGAAAAAACGGCAAGTACTAAAACATATAAACCCGCGATAACCCAGTTCACCGGTCCGCCGGTATGCATGAATTCCACAAATGCCAAAAAACGTTTCATCTATGCGCTATGCCCCCGGCTTTACGTACTTTTTAATTTCCCCGTACAATTCCAGAAGGCTTTCCACAATCCGGGGAGAGGTGCGCAGGAACAACGACGAGGGCACGATGCGGATGTTCTTTTCTATCCCCGCCCTGGTTTTTCCGATCACCGAATCCGCGGCAAGGATGTCTTCGGGTTTTGCTATGGCCATAGCGCCGAACAGGAAATCGGGATTTTGGGACAGAATGTACTCCGGGGAAAGTATGGGCTGGGCGGCGTTTAATCCGGCGGCGATATTTTCTACCCCCAGGATTTCGAGGATTTCCCCGGGCAGGGATTCGGAAGTAAAGGCCATAATGGGATTAGCGGAGTAGAGGAAGGCCCCTTTCAGATTAAGGGGGCTGCGTTTCAATTCCGCTTTAAGGGAATCAAGCCGGGCCTGTTTTTCCGCCGCCAGGGCGCGGGCCTCCGCCTCTTTCCCGGTAAGCATTCCCAACAGTACGGCGCTGTTAAAAATGTCCGCCAGGGAATTGGTGTTGTGGATGAGTACGGTATAGCCCCGGGAGGCAAGATCCGCCATGAGCGCGGCGTTCATGGCGCTGCCAATGACCAGGTCCGGTTCCAGGGCGATGATCGCCTCAAGGCTGGGCCGCGCCGTGTTCCCCACGCTGGGAAGCAGGGCGGTTTTGTCCTCCGGCCAGACCGGGTCCCGGCCGGAACTGATCCCGGCGACGGCGGATTCCGCGCCTATCATATAGAGGACTTCCACCGCCCCCGGAGATATAACGATGAGCCGCCGGTAGGCCGTCAGGGGGGCCCTGTTGCCCGCGCCGTCAACGATGTAGCTTGGATTGGTTTCTTCGACAAGCCGCCAGTACAGGGGGCCTTGCGCCGGGGCGGGGCTTTCCGCCCCAGGCTCCGTTCCGGAGCTTAGCGGTTCACGCTGTCCTCCGGCGGCAAGGTTTACGCTCCCAAGCAGCAGCAGCAGGACCGCCGCTAGAAACGGGGGGGGGGGGGGGGGGGTACATAAAACCGGATCGCCTTTATGGTTATACTTAATTTTGTGTTTTTTATGCGCTGAATTTTTTGACTTAAAA
>JAITLF010000050.1 GCA_031278025.1 Treponema sp. | reverse complement strand
GTCCGGGGAAATCGAGGGGAAGCCTGCCGGCGATGCCTTCCGGGGTCCAGCGGTCATGAATCAAATGGTATTGGACATAGGCTTTGACCGGGGGGTTAGCCAGGCGTTCCTTTACGTGGCTGCGACGGGATCGGTCTTCGGCCCGTCTGTGGGCTCTGTTTCCCCGGTCTGTGACCTTGTTCAGCGGCGGGCTGTTCCGCTTTATCTCCCGGCTGACGGAGGAGGGGCTTCTTCCCGGGGAGAAGGCGATAGAACGCATGGATTGACCTTGTTCCGGGGCGATAGCGATCTCTTCCCGCTCCGGGAGGGACAGATGGGCATAGCATTTTTCCTGATTTGTGCTAGACTTGACCATAACGGCATTACTCCTTATTGATGAGGTGGTGGCAAACACCATCATAAGGGTTTTGCCGTTTTTTGTAGCCCTGGTACGGGTCGGCTATAACCGCCCCGTACCAGGGCTACTGGGCTAAGTGTTGCACTTCAGAGTTGAACGCGGGTTATACTATATCCACTAACTTGTAAACTTTACATCCAACGATTTCTTCGCTCAGTTCTGCCCCTACCGTCACATCATGTACCGCTCCCCCGGTCAAAAGACCCTCAACAAGCTTCCCGTCACTGGTTATCACCGCATGAAACTTCGTGCTTATCCCCGCCCGGCTCTTCCCATTCGTTTGCCGCCCCCTTTTTGTCCTCCCCCGTGCCGATGGACTTTCATCGTCGTGCTGTCTATGATTACCTCCTTAAATACTATCCCTTCCTCCTCCTGGAGCCTTATCAGGATTTTCGCCCATAATCCCCGTTTGCTTCCCCAGGAAAACCGGTCATAGATCACATGCCAATAACCGTACTCCTCAGGTAAATCCCGCCAGGGGCAGCCGGTCCTCAGAATATACAGAATCCCGCAAAATACCTTGTAATGGGATACCTTGGGCGGACGCCCTTTCCAGATATACGTCCCTTCAATAATGGGCAGAACCTTCCGGTTAAACACTTTTTCACTTATCGGATACAAGCGTTTGTTTTCCTTCATGTGTCTTTCCCCTCCGCCTGTATCCTATTTCAACCCCTCCGGTAGTTTAAGCTTTGCTAACAGTGTCAAAACCCTTTATGAACCGGTTCGCCGGTATAGCTTAGCGGTTCTTCTTCTTTCCGCATGACCCGGAGGGCACCGCCGGCCAGAGCTTCCATTTCGAACTCACCAGGATACATAATCACCGGGGCAATATAGTAAATCATTGATTTAAGGGTATTTTGCAAATACGGCGATCTTACCATGCCTCCGGTAATTACTACGGCATCTACTTTGCCATGCAGTACCGCCGCATAGCCGCCGATATTTTTTCCGATCTGGTAGATCATCGCGTCGTATACCAGTTTGGCGTAGGTATCTCCTGCTTCTATACAACGTTCCACTTCCAGCATATCGCTGGTGCCCAGATGATTGATCACCCCGCCGTTTTTACTGATAAAATTTTGCATTTCTTTTTTGGTATAATTTCCGCTAAAGCACATTTCAATCCAGGCCTGCGCGGCAATCTGCCCCGCTCTGGTTGGAGCCATGGGGGCGTCCCCGTTGATGATGTCGGTAACATCAATGACCTTGCCTTTATGGTGGGCGCCCACGGAGATACCCCCGCCAATATGGGCAACCACCAAATTAACGGCCTCGTAACTTTTACCCATTGATTTTGCTCCGCGGCGGGCCGCTTCCTTTTGATTTAGCGCGTGGAATCGGCTTTCCCGGGGAAACTCTTTCATGCCGCTGATACGTGCCACATCCTGCAGCTCGTCGACATCGGGGGGATCAACGATAAAGGCGGGAACCTTATTAATTTGGGCGAATTCATTCGCCAGGAGCGCCCCCAGGACTGAGGGATGTTTTGTCCATCTGTGGGCATGTTCCAAAAGGAGTTTTTCAATTTTATACACCCCTCCCGCACAAGGAATGAGTCCACCGCCACGTCCGGCAAAAACATGAAAGCTTTCCAGAGAAAATCCTTTTTTTTCCAGAACCTCTATAATTATTTCTTTTCTGAAAGGCAATTGATCCTGAATGGCGGGATATTTTTTCAGATAGCCCGCAGGATGACTGATATTCTCTTGGAAGACCTTTTCTTCGTCTTCAAAGACCGCTATTTTGGTCGAGGTTGATCCGGGGTTGATAACCAGAATTCGCATAATTATTTCCCATCCCCCGCTTGGGCCGCGAGATACGCCGCAAACAGTATGGTATTTAGTTTGGTCTCGGCGGTATCGGAACGGGATGTAAAAATAACCGGAACATTTGCCCCTGTCATAATTCCACCTGTTTTTAACTTGCCGAAATAAGTCAGGGACTTATAGAGTATATTTGCCGATTGGAGATCGGGAGCGAGTAGAACATCTGCCTTGCCCGCCACCGGATGAATATAGTTTTTATGTTTTGCGGAAGACTCTGAAATAGCCAGATCCAGGGATATGGGTCCCGCAATTAAACAGCCCTTTATGGAGCCGTTTTTATTCAAACGTTCAAGTTCCGCCGCCTCAACGGTAACGGGAATCTTGGGATTCACTGTTTCTGCCGCGCAGAGTACGGCGACCTTTGGCTCATCAATACCGAATTTTTTTACAACCTCCGCCACGTTATGTATCAGTTTGCGTTTAGTTTCAAAATCCGGTAAGGGTACAAAACCGGGATCGGTAAGAAAAAGCAGCCTTCCCTGGTCAGGGGCTTCCAGTACCGCAATGGCACTTATGATGTTTCCTTCTTTTCTAAGGGTAAAGGAAGGATCGAGCAGAGCCTTTAGGAATATTCCGGTGGGCAGTAATCCTTTCATGATCATTTCGGCCTTGCCTTCCGATACCAGCTTGGCGGCGGTTCTTGCGGCGCCGGATTCATCGGCGCTTTCTACCAGAGTAAAAGGAGATATATCAATCCCGCTTTCCTCTGCGGCTTTTTTAATTTGATCCTTGTTACCGGTGAGGATTGCCTCGGCAATACCTTCGTCAAAGGCTGTTCTGATTGAACGCAGCACATCGGCGTCTCCGGCGGCGGCGACCGCAATTTTTCTCACATTACCACTGCTTAAACTCTCTTGTATTTCCGCTATAGTTTTCATCTGTCCCTCGTTTTACCATCCATGTTTATATACGGCATCCCGTCTTTCAACGAAAGAAGACATTCCTTCTTTTTGATCGGGGGTTGAAAAGGCCAGCGAAAAAAGCCGCCGCTCGTGGCTTTTCCCCTGATTAAGGGTTTCGTTAAGCCCCGCCGAGATCGCCTGTTTTGCCAGGGTAAGGGAAACCGCGGGCATTTTTAAAAGTTTACGGGCCATTGCAAGGGCGCTTTCCATAACCGACTCCGGCGGAACCGCCCTGTTCACCAGGCCGATCCGTTCAGCCTCATCGCCCTTTACCTTCCGGCCCAGGAGAACCATCTCTCTGGTTACGGAGGGGCCCACCAGGGGCAGGAGCCGCTGGGTACCCCCGGCGCCGGGAATGATCCCCAAACCCACTTCGGGAAGGGCAAACAGCGCGTCCACGGCGGCGATCCTGAAATCGCAGGCCAGGGCCAGTTCACAGCCGCCGCCCAGCGCGGGGCCGTTAACCGCGGCGATAACCGGAACCGGAAGCGCCTCAATCGTATCGTGGACCCTGTGCCCCAGGGCCGATGTTTTTTCCGCGTCTCCGGGAGTGGCGTTTATCATCTCCGCAATGTCCGCCCCCGCGGCAAAAACCTTTGATCCCCCGGTGAGTATCACGGTCCTGACTGCGGGGTCCTGCTCTATGCGGTCCAGAGCGTCGAGCATTTCCCGGTTTAAGGCCCCGCAGAGGGCGTTCATAAACTTTGGCCGGTTAATGGTGATCACCGCGACGCCGTCGTTACATTCAAAAAGAATATGTTCATAACTCATGGTATAACCCTAAGGAGGCAGTGATTTATTCAATCGAGAATAAATCGGTGCTACTTTAATGTTGTATTTGCGCAAAGAAATGAGCAAATACACTAGGGAAACGCGATTAGCGTCAAGTTAATCAGCGTTTCCCTAATATTTGTAAAAACCCTCTCCCGACTTGCGTCCCAGTTTGCCTGCCCGCAGAAGTTGTTTCAGCGTTGCCCGGGGGGCATAACTGTTGTCGTTGTACTCGTCCTTAAAATAGTCAAGGACCGTAACGGTCAGATCTATGCCGCCGGTATCAAGCATCTTAAAAGGACCCAGGGGATAGTTGAGGCCGAATTCAACGGCCTTATCAATATCTTCCGCCGTGGCGATCCCTTCTTCCAGAATGCGGACCGCCTCGTTCAGGTAGGGAACCAGGAGCCGGTTTACGATGAACCCCGGCCTGTCCTTCTTAACAAGCACCGGGGCCTTCCCGATCCCCTCCGCAAAGGCCCGAACCGTATCAATGACATCCTGGCCGGTAAGAAGGCCGCTGATGATTTCAACCAGCTTCATCACCGGGACCGGGTTAAAGAAGTGCAGCCCGCAGAAACGGTCCGGCCTGCCGCTTGACGCCGCCAACTGGGTAATGGAAATCGAGGAGGTGTTTGACGCAAAGACGGTTTCCGGTTTACAAATACTGTCCAGTTCACAGAACAACTGCCGCTTTATTTCCAAATTTTCAGGGACCGCTTCAATAACAAGGTCCACGTCCCCCAGTTCCGGTAACGCGGTAACCGGAATTATCCGTTCCAGAATTTCTTTCTTTTTGTCTTCCGCCAATTTTCCCTTCTCTATCAAGCGGCCCAGGCCTCCCTCAATACGGCTGATTGACTTTTCAAGAAAGGAAGCATCCACATCTCTCAACGTAACCCCGTAACCGGCCATGGCGGTTACCTGTGCGATGCCGCCGCCCATGACGCCCGCGCCGATCACCCCTACTGTTTTGATTGCCATTACTTACCCTCCTGTCTTTTGAATTTTTCAAGCACCCGCCTTGGGGTAACAGTTTTTCGCCGGTAAATAGGGATGTCATCCTCAATGCCGGAGAGGTATTTGGCGATACCCTTTAATTCTTCCAAATCGTATCC
>JAITLF010000013.1 GCA_031278025.1 Treponema sp. | reverse complement strand
GCCCCGCCCCGCGGGATGCTCCGCCTAAAGCTTTACAAAGCATGTGTTCCTCCTTATTGTGAGAGACATAACAAAAATTGCGATTTTTTTCAATAAAGCGCCGGGCGCCCCGGCCCGGGGTCCGGCGTCCAACGCGATGGAGGCGGCTGTGAAAGTTCTGTTGATATGGTTGATTCTTGCGCTTTCTTCCGTTGTTTGTTTTGCGGACGGCGCCGGCGGCAACAACGCCGCCGGTAACGACGGCGCCGGCGCCGGCGGGGGAAAAGCTTTTTCCCTTGCGCCCGTGCTGCTTTACCGGTACGTTTCCCTTGACGGGCAGCAGTTTCATGCTTCCGCCGGAGCTTTGGCCTTTACGAAGGGAAATCTTTCGCCCTCCCCCGGAGAAGAGAGAAACAGCTTTTTGCTTATGGCGATGGCGGGGCAGTATTTTTTTATGCGGGAACATGCGTCCGGCTATGCCGGCCTGTACCACGATATGGGCCTGTTTGCCGAGGGGAGGTTCAGGCGCCATCAGGTGCTGGGCCTTTTGCAAAGCGCCTCGGCGGAACCCTTCTACGGAGGGCTGCGTACCGTACAGGCCGGCGCGGGTTACGGTTACGAGGTACTGCGTACACAACAGCTCTCCCTGACCCTCGGCGGCATGCTGGCGGTCAGCGAATTCGGCCTTGAATACGCGGACGGAAAGAGCTGGCCCGTGATACCCCTGCCTGTAATACGTTTTTCCCTTAATTCCCCCTTTATCACCCTGGACGCGGAATTCGTAGCCGAGCCTTCGCTGAAATGCACCCTGCTGCCGGAGGGGAGAGTCCGTGTTGTTACGGAAACGCGGATGCACCGGTACCGGAATGTGCGGGATGTTATTTTCGACGGCAGCCTCTGGTACCGTTTCTTTGACCGGGATTCAAAGCGGGGGGATTTTGCCGGCATAGGAATAGGGGCGAACAGTAATTCGGCGTATTTTACGTTCGGCGAAAAAGACAAGACCTATGAATTACAGTATTTTTCCGTATACGGAAAACTGGACCTGTCGTTTTTGAACCTATCCGGCGGATATGCCTTCGGCGGCAGGGAATTGTTCGACGGGGAAACAACCAGAGGGGCGGGGGACGGTTTTTTTGCCGCAGTCCAATTGGCCTACCGGTTTTAGGTTCCCGGGATCCGCGGCCGGCACGCGCGGCCTTACTGGGTTACAAATTCAGCGCCCCGCTTGTCCAGAACAGTAAGGGACCTGAGGGCAAGGTACAGGTAAGGATACCCGTCTTCTTCATAGGCCTCCAGCGTTCCCACCGCCTCCACCCAGGCGTCCATTTCGGGGTAACCCCCGGCCTTCTCCTGCTGATTATTCCAGGCTACCTCAAAGCCGGCGTTGCCGTCGTTGCCGCAGCATCCGGGACCGTAACGGATCACAAAACAATAGGGATCTTTACGCCCTTCGTACAGGGTGGAGACAAAGACGCCTTCAAGTTTTATGGTTTTGCCCAGATACTCTTCGGGGTTCAGGTAAACATCATTGGTTTGGGAGATGAACATCTTTTCTTTTATTTCGATTACCGCGCCGCCGTCATCGATTGCCGGCCGGGCAGGCCCGGTTTCGTCGGGGGGCAGGCGTACCGACTGGGTCCCCGCGTTGTTTGTTTGAATGGAGGCGTTTTTTATTCCGCCGCAGCCCATAACCAGGAACGCGCAGATAAGTAAAGCCGTACCGGTAATGCGCATAACGCCCCCTTCTTTTATCAATTTAAGCAGCCAGAAAAGCAGAAATACCGCGATGTTTATGAGTACGACGCTTGCCCCCGTGGGAACCGCGTAAAGATACGAAACAACCACTCCGGTAAAAAAGCAGAGAATGGAAACTACGGCGGAACAGACCGTTACATCCCTGAATTTCTTGAAGAGGCGCATGGAGGTAAGGGCGGGAAAAACGATCAGGCTTGATATAAGGACGGCGCCCATCATCCTCATGCCAAGAACAATGGTGAGGGCCGTCAACAGGGCAATGAGCATATTGTAAAAGCCCGTTTTTATGCCCCCCGCCCGGGCAAAGGTTTCGTCAAAGGCTATGGCGAACAGCTTGTGGTAGAAAAGTACAAACAGAATGAGTACCGCCGCCGAAAGGCCGATGCTCAGATAAACGTCGGTTTTGTTCATGGCCAGGATACTGCCGAAGAGGTAACTGCACACGTCGGTATTCCTGCCCGTAGTTTGGGAGAGAATCACTACGCCCACCGCCACTGAGGCGGTGGATATAAGGGCGATGGCGGCGTCCCCCTTTATTTTGCTGCTCTCGCTCAGGCGCAGAAGCAGAAAGGCGACGCCCACCACCGTGGGAATTGCCACCGTTAGGGGAGCGGCGTTCAAAGCCGTCGCCAGGGCCAGGGCGCCGAAGCCGACATGGGAGAGGCCGTCGCCAATCATGGAATAGCGCTTCAGGACCAGGCTTACCCCCAGCAGGGCGGCGCAGATCGAGACAAGGGCGCCCACGATCACCGCCCTCACAAGAAAGGTATAGTGGAACATCTCCAATAGAACAGCAAACATTTACGTTCCCTCCGGATGGAATCGCCATCCAAATCAAAATCCGGCGGAGGCCGGACCATCCTGATCCAGCAGGGGTTTCCCCAGATTCAGGATTCTCGAGGCGTACTTTTTCGCCGCTTCGATGTTCTGGGAAACCATGATAATGGTGATGCCGGTTTCCCGGTTTATATTCTTCAGCAGCTTGTAAAGCTCCGCCGATATCAGAGGATCAAGTCCGGCCATAGGCTCATCCAGGACAAGAAGCTTTTTTGCCGCACAGAGCGCACGGGCCAGGAGAACGCGCCGCCGCTGCCCCCCGGACAATTCCCGGTAACAGCGGTCTTTTAAGCCGCTTATTCCCAGAAGCCGCATATTTTCTTTGGCCATTTGTTTTTCCCGGCGGGAATAAAAGGGACGCAGGCCGATGGAAGCTAAGACGCCCGACTGAACCACCTCTTCCACTCCGGCGGGAAAATCTTTTTTATCCGGATCCTGCTGGTCAAGATACCCTATCTCGGTTCTTTTTATTTGCCCGTCGAAGTATACCGTCCCCCGGATGGGGCTGATTAGGCCAAGCATACCCCTGAGCAGGGTGGTTTTACCGGAACCGTTTTCGCCGATTATACAGAAGTACTCCCCCCGGCGTACCAAAACGGTAAGATCGCTGATTACGGCCTGTCCGTTATAACCAAAGGATGCATTGTGAACTGTAATAATGTTGTCCGTATCTGCGTTCATCTTTTCAAAGGGGTATCATACCTGCATAAAATTCATTTCCGGCAAATGGCAGCGCCCCGTACAGGCGCCGCGGACACTGCCCCCGCCGGCCATACCTTTTTGGGAAATCTAACGGGGTTCATTTCAAACGGTACATTTGACGTTCATTAAGACGGGATTCAGGAAAAAGACGCGGACGGATGTGGAGAGCTTAAGCGCCCTCCCGCCGTTTTCGGGGTTGATAATAAGGACAACGGGACTGATGATGACCAGACTTTTAAAAATATTCCGGGCAGCCTCAACCTGCAGGCAGACGGAACATTCCCCGCCGGTACAGTCGTGATGCAGGTGCATAAATACAAAAACCCCCGCGAGGAGGAGCGGGAAAGCAATGCAGGCGGTAAAAATAACCAGGAAAGATTTTTTTTGCAGGACCCTGTCCATACAGGCAACTATACCCGGTTGCTTCACAACTGTCAACCGGACGCATCGCCTCATAAATAATCTAACCTACATACGCTCCTCCGGTGCCGGGCATCCGCTGACTTGCCGGGGGAAGGAGACCTTCTTCACCGTAGACGGCGCGCCGGAAGGCTTTAGCCTGAAAAACCGCAAGATTGGTGAGATAACCGGCCGGGTTATCTCACCAATCTAATACACCGGCAGCGAGGGGTCCACTTCCCTTGCCCACGCGTTGAAGCCGTCCTGGAGGTTGAGGAGTCTTCCCCGGTAACCCGCTTCCCGCAGGGCCCGGATGGCGAAAACGCTCCGCCGGCCTATCTTGCAGATAAACACCGCATCGATCCGCTCGTCAAACTCGTCCATCCGCCGGGCCATCTGGCCCAGGGGTATGGGTTTGGCGTTGGGAAATTTCGCGATGGCCCGCTCGTGGGGTTCCCGGATGTCGATGATCTGCAGGGGATCGGCCCTGTCCATCCGTTCTTTCAGTTCCTTCGCGGTGATGGTCTCCACCGGGTCCTCGCCGCTTGTTTTTTTGAGGCCGCAGAACTGTTCGTAGTCGATAAGTTCATGGATGGACGGATCCTTGCCGCAGACGGGACAGCGGGGGTCCTTGTCCAGTTTGAGGGTTCTGAACCTCATCCGCCATGCGTCAAAGAGGAGCAGTCTGCCCGAAAGGGTTTCGGCGCTGTGGGTGGAATATTCGGTGGAACCGACGATGAGTTTTATCACTTCGTTGGCCTGTATGCAGCCTATGATACCCGGCAGGACCCCCACCACGCCCCCTTCGGCGCAGGAGGGCGCCAGGCCCGGCGGCGGCGGTTCGGGGTAGAGGCAGCGGTAGCAGGGGCCTTCTTTGGCGTAAAACACCGAAGCCTGCCCCTCAAACTGAAAAACCGATCCGTATACATTGGGCTTTCCCAATAACACACAGGCGTCGTTCACCAGGTAGCGGGTCTGGTAATTGTCGGTACCGTCAGCCACAATGTCATAGCCGCCGATGATCTCAAGGGCGTTGGCGCTGGTGAGCGTGGTGTTATGGGGTATCACATTGCACTTTGGATTGATGCCTTTGATGCGATCCTGCGCCGACGCTGTTTTGGGCCGCCCTATGTCCCTGGTCGCATGGATCACCTGGCGCTGAAGGTTTGATTCCTCCACAAAATCAAAATCAACGATGCCGATTGTTCCCACCCCCGCGGCGGCAAGGTAAAGCGCCAGCGGGGCGCCGAGGCCGCCTGATCCCACGAGCAGCACCTTCGCCGCCTTGAGCCGCCGCTGTCCCTCAAGGCCGATTTCCGGCAGGAGGAGATGGCGGCTGTAGCGGGTGATTTCCCCGTTGGTGAGATCGGGCAACTCCCGGTCACGCAGTATGCTTTCCGTCATATAAGCGCCCGGAATTTCGAGCGGCGTGATTGTACCCCGCCCGCGATTGCCGGGACCAGCATGAGCGTTTCGCCGCCCGACAGCCTGGTGTCAAGCCCCTCAAGTTTCCTGATGTTGGTCTCGCCGACAAACACGTTGATAAAAGAGCGTAAATCTTTGCCCTGGTAAAGATGCTGCCGCAGATCCGGGTACTGTTCGGACAGGGCGTTGATTGCCTCGCCTACGGTTTGGCCTTCAACCTCGATTTCCGGTTTTCGATCCGTAAAGCCCCGCAGGGCCGTTGGGATTTGAATGATTACCGCCATGATTAGTCCTCCTTGATAAGCGCATTGTGCGGACAGAGCGCTTCTTCCAAAAATTCTTTCCGGTCCTCCGACAGCCGCCAGCTTGTCAGTTCCGCCGGCTTTGTTTTGACCACCGATACAATGACGTATGAATAGAACGGAAAGGCGTTGTTCCGGTCGTATTCTGAGGGCCGCGCCGGGTGATCCGGGTGGGAATGGTAAAATCCAAGTACCTCCCTGTTTTGCGCCTTTGCCGCTTTTTCCGCCCTCATTAGATCCTCCGGCTCTATTTTAAAGCGGTGGTACTGTTCCTCCCGCTCCCGGGCGTTGTCAACGGGAATAATGGTTTCCATTAACCGGCCGCCGTCTTCCGCGATGACGCCTAACATAATACCGCAGCACTCATGGGGGTAGGCCTTTTCCCCTTCGGCGCGGATTGCCTCCTGCAGCCCGGCGGGCAGCCTGATCATATTCCTTCCCCCTCTCCGCCGACTTCATCTTTCGCGTTCCAAAACACATCCGAAAGATAGCGGAAACCGCTGTCGCATAAAACCGTAACCACAAGCGATCCGCGGGGCAGGGTACGGCCAAGATTGAGGGCGGCCTCTACGTTGGCGCCGGAACTTATCCCCACAAAAAGCCCCTCTTCTTTCGCAAGCCTCACGGTCATTTTGTAGGCTGCCTCGGTGTTCGCATCGACAAAGCGGTCGGGAAGCGTTTCATCGTAAAATCCGGGTTTTATGGAACTGGCCATGTGCTTGGTTCCTTCAATGCCGTGAAAGGGCGAATCGGGCTGTACGGCGATCGCCTGAATATTCCTGTTGTATTCTTTGAGCCTGCGGGCGGTTCCCATAAAGGTTCCCGATGTGCCCATGCCGGTAATGAAGTGGGTAACTTTGCCTCCGGTCTGTTCCCAAATTTCAGCGCCGGTGCTGTGGTAGTGGGCCTTCCAGTTGGCGTCGTTGTTGTACTGGTTGGGCCAGAAGTATAGGTCCGCCCGGGCTTCCGCCTCGGCTTTGGCGGCAAGAAACGCGCCGTCCGAGCTTTCCAGGGGGCTGGTTTCCACTACCGCCGCCCCGCAGCAGGCGAGGATGGTTTTCCGTTCCCGGCCGGCGTTGGCGGGAAGGTAAATCGTTACCGGATAGCCCAAAATCGCCCCCAGCACGGCGTAGG
>JAITLF010000404.1 GCA_031278025.1 Treponema sp. | reverse complement strand
CCGTTAGCCGGGCCAGTTCTTTTGTGTTCATCATATACTTCATCCTCCTACTATATCCGAGGGGGGTGAACGATTCCCTCGTTACTATAGGGGGTGAACTTATCACTTATTAACGACAGACGGAGCGGGAGCGGCTTGACATATAGAATATTGCCCGTTCCAGAATGACCGCAAGGGCAACGACCGAAAAGGCGAGCAGGGGGTACATGACCCACCCGCCCTGCCTGAACAGCGACAGCATATCCGCCATTCCCTTAACCCGCCGCCCTAGCGCTGACGCAAAGGGCGGAATTCTCTCCGCACACAAATTCCACGCCGGAAAAGCCCGCCCCGGTCAAATAGTTTTGATAATCGGATTGGCTGTACACGTTCAGGTTCAATGTTTCTATCCAGAACTGATACGGCGCTTCCCCTTTTTCCGGCCTGTTCAGCGAGTTGCAGATAAAAAAGAGGCCTCCCGGTTTCAGTACCCGCCAGACTTCCCTAATGTCATTGGCAAAATCCGGCCAGAAGTAGACCGTCTCAAAGGCGGTTACTACGTCAAAACTATTGTCCGGCCAGGGGTTCTTCGACACGCTGCCCAGCCTTATTTCCGACCGTCCCTCCCGCACCGCCTTCCGGTTCAGCCGCATCGTCTTTTTCACGCTCACTTCCGAATAATCAAGGCCGCAGACCCGGCTCCCGTCCGCCCGCTTTAACATCCGCTTCACATTCTTGCCACCCCCGCAACCGATGTCCAGAATGTGATCCCCCGGTTTAATGGCAAGGTTTTCAAGCCCCCATTCCGAACCCGGCGTATGCACCCGATTCATCCATGAAACCGAAAGCCACCCACCAATACCCTGAGGCCTGCGGTAATTTTGCTGAAATTTCTTAAACATACGATATTTCCTTTTAAGGTAATGATATAGGAAACTGTATCCCGGTACTCCTCAGCACCGTTACCACCGAAAGGGTGGCGAAGGCGGCGGAAGAGGCCGCGTCGGCGGCATGGAGATTCAGCTCCCGCAGGGAAGTACGGCGGCCCTCCGATTCGATGCCCCTGGTAACCGCCGCCGCGGACAGCTCCTCGGCGATATTCGCGCAGCGGAGTATCATGGGTACTGCGATGCGCTCCAGCAGAGTGAGGGGCCGGGTAACGATGTTTTTTACGCTGATACTGATACCCCGTAGCTTCATGGCGTCCCGGATATGTAGGAATTCCTCTTTTGCCGTGGGGAAGAACCGCAGAGTCACGGCGAAGGGAATAATAATGCTTTTGGGCATATGGAGCTTCTGAAGGGCGGAGATAATATCGCTGACCCTGGTGGTGGCGATGAGGCCGGAGGCAAAGAATATTGCCGGCATAATCCGCCGAAAACAGATCATCATCATAAAAACAAAGTTGGCAAGGAATCCGGGAACAAGGCCGCAGACGTAGAGAATAACCATTATGATGGCGTAAATGGCGAGGCCCCGCACCGTCTGACAATAGGCGCCCATCAACAGAAGTATCGCGGAAATCAGGGCCATGCAGAGCCATTCGGTGTAGAGATCCGGGCAGGTGAAGATCACCATGTTGATGAACACCAAAATGAGGAGTTTGGTACGTGGATCCAGGTTGCCCCGCCGCTCCCTCATACTATCCCCGCCTTCTCAAAATGCTTGCGGAGCAGCAGCCTGCCGATAAAAGCCCCGGCAATGGCGCAGATTGCTGCGGAACCGAAGCCGGCGATCACAAGGGGACCGTGAGTAAAATCAAGTATCTGCTGTATATACTCCGCCGGCATCCCCATCCGGGTTCGGGTGGTCACAAAGTCGTCGGAAAATATGAGCATCGGCGTATAAGCGCCCAAGGTAAAGCCTATGATAAAGACGGCATAACCCGCAGCGTTCCACCAAAAGTCCTTATACGCCCCCCGGCCGCAGAGAAAATCCGCCAGCAGACCGAAGACCGCTCCAAAAACAAGGCAAGGCCAGAAGTGTCCCATCAGGAACATGATAACGCCGATCAAAAAACTCATGATCGTGACCGCCCCGAATTTTTTTACCTTTACCGCCAGATAAAGAAAAATTACCCCTCCCGCTAAGGCGGCGGCGCTGCTGATGAACATCACGAGAAGCTGCAAGCCGCTTAGGACCATGGCAAACACGAAATCCACGATGTAAAACAGGGCGGTAAAAATCCCCGTGGTGATAAGGTCCCTGGCCCCGAGTCCTTTCCTTACATTTTCCATAACAAGTTCCTCCTGTACAGCGACAGCATAAGCGCCGCGCTTTATTTCCTCCGGTTAAAACCGATACTGCACCGAAACATTTACCGAACGGCCCATGTTGTTGTCAACGGAGTATGTAGGGCCTCCCGGAATACCATAAGAGGGGAAAGAAGGCATATTAGTTACCATCGACGCATATTTGGTATCGGCGAGGTTGTGTACGGTGAGCATGAGGGCGAGATCCCCTTTGAACCTATGGATTACATACCGCGCCTGCAAGCCCCAGATAAGGCTGGAATCGACTGGCTGTAGCGAATTAGCGTTATCAAAGCCCATATACATCTCGCTTTTATACAACACATTGGGACCAAGACTTAACCCGAAGGGAGCGTACAGCATGAGGGACGCCGAAAGAGTATGCGCCGCCACGAGGGGAACAAATTTACCTTCAAAAGACCCCTCTGAAAATTTCGCGTTTACAAAGCCGTAATCAATATCCAGTTCCGCGTATTTGATTGGCGTCAGTGTTAAACCGATATCGCTCCCAATCCTGTCTATAGGGTCCAGATTTAGGGTGTCCTGACTTTGAGTTGCAGTTAAAACGGTAATGATTTCGTTATCTATCTTTAGATAATAAATATTCGCGTCAAACTTTGCGATGCCTTTGATGTTTACCCCGATGCCGCCTTCGACCGTCCAGCCTTTTTCCGGTTTAAGGTCGGTCTTCAGCGCGATTGTACCGCCCGATGTATACGGCGTCACGATAAGATCATTAAGATACGGATACCTGAACTGGGTCCCGTATTTCGCGTAAACCTTGAGGAAATCAAGCGGATTGACGGTAAGCCCTGCCTCGTAGGCAAAGGCGTTCCAGTCGGTTGATTCGTCCCCGGCCGCATAAGACACCGGCGTCCCCATCATATCAGTACCCGACCAGGCATCCATGTGGGTCTTTACAAAAGCCATGTCATAGCGGAGCCCCGCGTTCACGGCAAGAACCGGAAGGGGCTCAAAATTGACTAGAACCCAGGGGCCAAGGGTAAACTCGGACATCGTTTGTACCGTAGGATTCGACTCTTTAGCAATGTCGGTGCTGGCGTCAACCTCGGCAAAGGCAAAAAACGTGTCAATCCCTCCAGTGAAGCGCAGCCCCATACCGGCGGGTTTCAGTTCAGCCGTCAGTTTTGGCCGGATGCCGAGCATATGCGGTTTATAAAGATAAACCGTGCCGCCTTGAGGCATATAACTTTTTGAACCGGAAAAATTATAGGTAAGCGGAGCGTCAAAGGTGAGGGTATCGTTCACCGCCCAGGTAAAACCCGCGCCGGCGTTTATCGTGGAGTAGGAAAAGGTCATACCCGCAGGACTCGCATCCTGCGTTGGGTCATCCTCAAATTCGGCCTGGGTTAACCCGTTGGCAAACAACATATTTTTTGCGAAAAAGCCTACATTCGCCTGAAGACTCATTGCATCGTTTATATCAAAAATTCCCCGCAGTTCCCCGTTACCCGAATCTTCGGCCCTATGCTTCTGGTAGCCCTGGGTTCCCTGATGTCCGCCTGAAACCGTAAAACTTCCCCAGTCCGTTGGCCGGTGGTGGGAGAATCGCTGTTCGTTCTGAAAAAAGCTCCCGGCGGAAACGGTAATATCCGTCTTTGTTTCGCCTGATTTTTTGGTAATAATGTTGATGACCCCAACCGAGGCGTTGTCGCCGTACTGGACGCTCGCCCCGCCGTCAAGCACTTCTATGCGCTCGACATCGGAAAGATTAATCGCGTCCCAGTTCATAGTACCGCCTGTCGCTAGAACCGGGTTGAGCCTCATGCCGTCAACGATTACCAGCACTTTTCCACGCCCGTCGCCGCTTGCAATTCCCCGCATGGAAATACCAAGGCCGCTGCCATCCCGGCTATTGGCCATCCTGACACCGGGAACCGTTTCCAGCACATCGGTTATGTTTGTCGCCCCTGAAGCCGCGATATCCTCGGCGGTAATAACGGTAACCTGTCCGGCGACTTTGTTTGCCTCTTCCCGGGTCCTCCCGGCAGTAACGACGAAATCAAGAGACTCATCGGCCTCTTTGTTCGGGGCCGGGGTTTCCTGGGCAAAGGATGCCTGAAGCGTAACGCAGGCAAGAAA
>JAITLF010000403.1 GCA_031278025.1 Treponema sp. | reverse complement strand
GGATACAAAGTCCCATCCAAATCAAAGGCAATCCCGTCAAAACGCCTGTTCATATAGGGGCATGCTACTATAGAAGATGAGTTAATGAAAAGTCGCCGTGTTGAAGAAGGAGGCGCTGCTGCACCCTGCGGGGCTCCGCCCCGGACCCCGCCGGGCAACGTCTCGCAGAGTGCGGACAGCACCCCGCAGGGTCACGGGGGCAACGCCCCCCAGACTGTGTCAAAACTCAGAAAATCGCGATGATGCCGCTATATATAGCGGTGTAAGACCACATAAAAAAGCAAACAACACTATATATACAAAAGGCAGTGGGTTTTTACACAGTCTGCCCCGTATTACTCTCCATACCGGCGCAAGGCGCTTCGTACTGCCCCAGGCCCGGCGACGAGTTCTTCAAAATACGCCTCCACCCGCTCTCCAAGTCCCGCTTCGTAGAGGTTCACCGCGAAAATAGCCGGGTTGGACAGGATGGGTTCAAGCTGTGCGTGGAAGGGTCCCGCTTGCCCCAGGCTGATCCCCGAAAGAGCGGCGGCGAGGGTGTCGTAGAGGGGATCGGGGCTGACGGTAAAGGGAACGCCCGTATCATCCACCCCCAAAAGATAGCGCAGCCACGCCGCCAGGGTCAGGGGGATGAGCTTCAGGTCACCCGTGTTCCGTTCCGGATCCGCCAGATACGCCTTGATGGTTTCGCCGAACCGGATGGGGATCTTCTGAGAGGTGTCGGTGGCTATCCGTTGGGGAGTATCGGGCATGAAGGGGTTGGGGAACCGTACCTGCAGAACCTCGTTGATAAACTGTTTTGGCGAAAGAATCCCCGGATCCACCACGACGGGAAGACCCTCTTGATACCCTATGCGTTCTACCAGTTTTACCAGATCAGGGTCCTTCATCTCCGCACTGATCTTCGTATATCCCAAGAGGCAACCGAAAACCGCCAGGGCCGTGTGGAGGGGGTTTAAGCAGGTGCAGACCTTCATCTTTTCCACCCGGTTTACCGTGTCCCGGTCGGTGAAAAGCACCCCAACCCGCTCCAGGGCAGGACGGCCTGCGGGGAAGGCGTCTTCGATCACCAGGTACTGGGCTTTTTCGGCGTTTACAAAGGGGGCGATGTAGGTGTTCTTCGCGGTAACCTGCCCTTCCGTATCGGTAAAACCCAGGGACTCAAGCATTTGCCGCACCCCCTCATCGGGCCGGGGGGTGATCTTGTCGATCATGCTCCAGGGAAAGGAAACCTTGCCGGGGTCCCGGATATATTCCAGGAACCCCGCTTCCGCCAGGCCCTTTTCGACCCACTGTACCGCAAACGGTTCTACCCCCTGGAACAGTTTGTCCCCGTTGTGGGAACAGTTGTCCATGCTGACCAGGGCCAGGGGGAAGGGGCCGGCTAGGTACCGCTCGTAGCAAAGGCCGGCCAGCCGCCCCAGGTAGCTTTTGGGCGCTCCGGGTCCCTCCCGGAAATCGGCCTCCACCTCCGGAAACACGCCGTTCCGTCCCTGAAGGCTGTAGCCTTTTTCGGTGATGGTAAAGCTGACTAGGGCCAGGGACGGGGAACGGAAGATCCTTTTAAGGGCGTCAAAATCTTCCGGTTTGTCCAGCCGCAAGGCCCCGGCAACACTGGCGATAACCCGCTTTTCTATGGAGCCGTCCGCGTTAAGGGTTACCGCCAAACTCAAATTATCGTAGGGCAAAAAGGCCCGGTCGATAATCTCCCCGTCGTAGCCTTCCGTTACGATAATCCCGGTTTTTTCGATTCCCTGTTCCAGCAAGATCTGCTGCAGGGCTGCGGGAAAGGCCCGGAAGATATTCCCCGCGCCAAAATGCACCCATTGGGGATTTTCCCTGGTAGCTTGAATCATAGCCTCCCGGTCAAATTGAGGCAACAGAAACCCTGCCTTTTCCCAGGATGCCCTATCTTGTAAACCCGTGTTGTTCAGTTTCATGCGGACGCTCCGTAACGAGACAGCTTATCAATCGCCTCCCAGATGCCGTTCAGGTACGCCGCGCCCAAGGCCCGGTCGTAAAGGCCGTAGCCGGGCATGGAGACCTCCCCCCAGATGGCCCGTCCATGATCGGGGCGGATAGGACCGTCGAACCCGATGTCGTAGAGGGCCTTCATGATGGCGAAAACATCCAGGGAACCGTCGCTGGAAAGATGGGCGGATTCCTCAAAGTCTCCGGGGCCGTTGTGCCGCAGATTCCGTACATGGGCAAAGTGAATCCGGCCTTTAAGGGACCGGATTATGTCAGGAATATCGTTGGCGGGATTAGTCCCCAGGCTTCCGGTACAAAGGGTAACCCCGTGGTGAACGTTATCCACCGCTCCTACCAGGCGCAGCAGCTTTTCCTCATCCGTTACGATCCGAGGCAGGCCGAAAACCGGCCAGGCGGGATCATCCGGGTGGATAGCCATGTTGATATTGTACTTGTCGCAGACCGGCATGATCCGCTCGATAAAGTATTGTAAGTTGGCAAGGAGCTTTTCCCCGTCGACGTCTTTATACATGGCGAAAAGTTCTTTGAGCCGGCCCAGACGTTCCGGCTCCCAGCCCGCCAGGACATAGCCTTTGGATTGGGCGTTGATGGAATTGGTCATGGCGTCGGGATCGATGGTATCAATTACCGTTTGATCATACGCCATAGTGGTGCTGCCGTCGGTCCGCTTTTTCGCCAGATCCGTGCGGGTCCAGTCAAAGACCGGCATGAAGTTGTAGCACACCAGGTGTATATCCGCCTCTCCCAGGCGTTCCAGGGTAGTGATGTAGTTTTCGATGTATTGTTCCCGTTCGGGAGCGCCGGTCTTGATGGTGTCGTGGATATTGACGCTTTCAATCCCCGCGATGGAAAGCCCCGCGTCCTCAACCTGCTTCTTTATGCCACGGATGGCGTCTTTTTCCCAAACCTCTCCCGGCAGGGTCCCGTAAAGGGTCGTGATAACTCCCGTAACCCCCGGCGCCTGCCGGATTTGTTCCAGGGTTACCGAATCATAGCCCGGCCCAAACCAGCGCATGGTCATTTGCATGGTATATACTCCTTATAAATCGTAAAAGTTGTCCGGCCCTATGTACCGAATATCATATTGGGTATCCATAGCACCACACCGGGCAGGAACACCAGGATAGCCAACTCCAGGAGCACCGCCCCAAGGAACGGCAGGCTCTCCCTGGTGTAATCTTCCACCGGGCAGTCGATGATGCCGCACACCGTATACAGGGCGGATCCAATCGGCGGAGTCATTACCCCCAGGGTTACCACCGTTGCCATGAGTACGCCGAAGTGCACCGGGTCTATGCCCACGCTCTTTACCATAGGCAGGAAAATCGGGGTTAAGAGGAGGAAGTTCACATTGCTGTCCACGAACATGCCGGTGATAAAGAGGAAGCCAATCATGATGAGTACCATGATCTGGGGATTTTCGGTGATGCCGAAGAGCAGACCGCTCAGGATCACCGGCACCTTTACCCAGGTGATGGCGTAGCTGAAAGGTCCGGACATGGCAATGATCAGCATGATTGCGCCGTTGTCCTTCATGGTGGTAATCAGGGCTTCTCTGAAATTTTTCCAGGTTAGCTCTTTGTAGACGAATTTACCGATGATCAGGGCGTAGATCACGGCGAAGGCCCCGGATTCCGAAGGGGTAAACACCCCAAAGCGGATTCCCACGATAAGGATAATCGGGAAGAGCAACGCCCAGACAGATTCCTTCAGGTTGGCACCGAGTTCTTTTATGCTAAGTTTCGGCGCGTCCTGCCGGGGGGGATCGTATTTTTTGATCCGGGAAGTGATGCTGGTGGTGGCCATCAGAAAGGTCATCATCAAAATGCCGGGGATAAGCCCTGCGGCAAAAAGCCGCCCGATGGAAACTTCGCCCACAAAGCCGAAGATGATAAGCCCCAGGCTCGGCGGGATGGTGGCGGTGATCAGCGCCGTAACGCAGTTTACCGAACAAATATAACCCTTGTTGTACCCGATGCGCATCATTTCCGGCCCCAGGATACGGGTTTCCATCGCGGCATCGGCGGTAGCCGATCCCGACACGCCGCCCATCAGGGTGCTCATTACCACCGAAATCTGGGCCGTGCCGCCATACATCCGCCGGGTAAGAAGCCGCGCCAGGCCCAGAAGCCGGCTCGTGATGCCCGACACATTCATCAGATTCCCCGCAAAGATGAAGAAAGGTACGGCAAGGAACGCGAAGGACTGGCTTTGGGAGATGATCATCTGGGTGGCGGTCTCGAAGTTAAGGTACTCCACGGAAGAAAAATACGCAAAACCCGCGATGCCGATAACAAAGGCAATGGGCATTCCCAGTACCAGGAAAACAACAAAAGCGATAAGCAGCAAGGTCATGCCGCACCTCCTTCTGTTTCTTTTTTATTAAAATCTACAACGCAACGCTTTATCTTGAGGATGGTCGAGATAATCATCGACAGGGCGGCAATCACGAGACTTATGGTCATAAAAGAATAGGGTATCGGTATAGACTGGTAGGTCCGTACCCGTTCAACCAGGGCAAGCCTGACACCGAAAACAGCGATAAGAACCAGGGCGCCCATGATAATGAGGTAAATCAATATGGAGATTGCCTTCTGCATTTTTGGGGGGAAGCGGCGGGTTATCAGGTCAACGCCCACGAGCTGTCCGCTCCGCCAGGCCATGTCCGCCCCCAGGAACGCGGTCCACGCCAAAAGAAACAGGGCAAGATCGATATTCCAGGCCATAGAAAGCCGGAAGAACCGCAGGATGGCGGACATGAACACAAGGGTAACCAGGAATATGAAGCCGACACTGCAGATAACAAGCTCTGCTTTGCAAAGAGCATGATACAATTTTCGCATTAAAAGCCCCTTTATACAAAATGAGGAGTAAGGAAAGAGTTTTCTCTTCAATTCCTCACTCCTCACTATTTCGTTTTAGACGGCCCCGGACCACCGGTCCGAGGTCATAACGTTGTCCGCGTTTATGGACAGACTACAGTCCCAGTTCCTTGAACAACCGGTCCTT
The DNA here is from genome assembly GCA_031278025.1 of Treponema sp. Next base: position 3,344 of record JAITLF010000403.1, on the reverse strand, counting down.
GAGGCCTGCAGAGAAGCCCAGATCATTGTTGGTGTAAAGCGGATTGATGGCATCCTGGAATTCTTTCAGGCTTACTTCGGTAACGGTAACGCCCTTGTCCTTCATCTGCTGATAGTAGCCGGCTTCTTCCCCCGCGACGATCTGGCCGTATTTCGAGGCAGTTTCCCGAATGGTGTCAAGGAAGAATTTCCGGTCCGCTTCGGGCATTTTGTTGAGCAGCGCGGTGGAACAGACAAACGACGACTGAAGGAGGTAGTGGTTAGTCAGAGCCAGGTTTTTGGCGACTTCGTAGATGGCCGCGCCGTAGGCGGTGGCGACCTGAACTTCGCAGCCGTCAATGGTTTTCTGCTGGATACCGGGAAGCGTTTCACCCCACGGAATGCCGATGTTGGCGAAGCCCAGGTACTTGGCCAGGGCGTTGCCGATGTTGTTGCCGAAGCCGCGGATCCGCAGGCCTTTGAGATCGGCCACGGTTTTTACCGGGGTGGTGGTGTAGAAGCTGCGGAAACCGTTGTACATATCCGCGACAAAGGTGATGCCCTGCGCCTCAAGCTTGGCCTGCCACTCTTTGAAGATGGCGGTGTCGGGCAACTTGTCCAATACCGATCTGTCCGTCAGCACATAGGGGGCCATCAGGATGTTGAGGTCCGGAATGTTAAACTGGCTTGCCAGCCTTCCGGGGTCCGAGGGGATTACCAGGGGTACGCCGGTTTTCGCCTGGGTTACCAGGTTATCGGTGTCATTCGACAGCGCGCCGTTGACCTGCACGTCGGCGGTAAAACGGCCAGAGGCGTTCAGCTTGTCCGCCATCTCCTGCATCGCCCTACTCTGGCCGGTGGTGGCCGCCTCGGTCCCTGCAAAGGTAACAGTGATCTTCGGCGCCTCTGCGCTGCCGGATGCCTGCCCCCCTGACGCCTGTCCGCTCTGCTGGCCGCCGCCGGCAAATACCATGCCTGCGGCAATAACCATGATCAGAAGGCCCAACAACAATTTTTTTGTTGTTTTCATACGATTCCTCCAAAAAATTTTATTTGACTCCCCTAATGGATTGTCTTTTAGGTATTCTATCATGCTTGTATACCACCGTCAAATGTTTTTTGTATTTTTTTGCTCCATTCCATCGGAGGCCCGGGGGACCTGTTCCTTAGCGGGGGCCTGTTCCCGCATGTAAGCCAGGAGTGCTGCCCTTGATATGGAGCATCCGGCTAGCAAAATGGGCCGTTTTGCCAGCCGGATGGGGCGTTTCCGCACGCACCTGAACCTGCACCAGTCCTGTTCTGAACAGACGGCATGTTATTGACCGGTTCCGGCAGACAGGATATAGCTATACCATGATGAACCAAGACAAAGTTACCGTAAAAATACCGCTTCGCGGGGAGGTTGCTGTTAGCGATACCTGGGACCTCTCCCGTTTATTCTCTGACGACGCCGCCTGGAACGAAGGGCTTGCCGCCTTCGAAAAGCTGGCCGAGGGCATTCCCGGTTTCCGGGGGACCCTGGGCGCTTCCCCGGAAGCCCTTGCCCGGTATCTGGATTTTGCCCGGGACGCAGGCATCCTGGAAGAACGGCTGGCCTGCTACAGCGAGCTCCGGGAGGCTGAAGATCAGGGGGACAGCGAAAGGCGGGCCATGAAAGGCCGCTTTGTGATGGCTGCGGCCAGGGTCCGGGCCGCGCTTGCCTGGGCAATCCCCGAAATTCAGGCCATTCCCGATGACGATATGGCGCGGTTCCTTCCCCATCCCGCGCTTAAAGAATACCGCGTCTATTTGAAAAAGCTCCTGCGGTACAAACCCTACATCCTCAGCGGCCGGGAGGAGCGCCTTCTTGCCCTTTACGAGGAGGGGGACGGCATGGCCGCCGAAACCTTTTCGGTACTGACCAATGTGGACATGGACTTTGGCACGGTGGAAACCCCTGAAGGGGCCTTCCCGATTTCCCAGTCAACCTGGCAGGTGTTCATGGAAAAGGGCGATCGGGATCTTCGGGAGCGGGTTTACCGGGCCTTTTACACGGGGTTCGCCGCTCACAAGACTACTTTGGCGGCCCTTTACGGCGGATCGGTCAAGATGGACGCAATCAAGGCCCGGGTACGGGGTTTCCCCTCGGCGCGGGCCGCCGCCCTGTTCCCGGACAAGGTGGACGAGTCCGTCTACGACAACCTCATCGCGGCGGTAAGCGCAAATCTGGAACCCCTCCACCGGTACTATGCCCTGCGGAAGCGGGTCCTCAAGCTGGATACCCTGCGGCACTACGATGTCTATGTCCCCTTAACGCCGAACGCGGCGCTAAAGACCACCTGGAACGGTGCGGTAGACCTGGTGAGCGAGGCCCTTGCTCCCCTGGGGGATGAGTATGTCCGGGTTCTCCGCGCCGGTCTTTTGGGCCGCTGGGCCGACCGCTATGAAAACAAGGGCAAACGTTCCGGCGCCTTTTCCGCGGGAAGCTACACCGGGGAACCCTACATCCTTATGAATTACAAGGACGATGCCGTACGGGACGTGTTTACCCTGGCCCACGAGGGCGGCCACTCCATGCATTCCTGGTATTCCGCCCGGTCCAACCCCTTCATGCACTACAACTACACCATCTTTGAAGCTGAAGTTGCCAGCACGTTCAACGAAGAACTCCTCTTCAGGCACCTGATGAAGCGTCCGCCGGAAACTTCAGCTTCTTTCAGGACCTATAGTATCAACAAGCGGATAGACGATATTCTGGCGACCCTGTACCGGCAGACCATGTTCGCCGAATTCGAAAAACGTACCCACGAGCTGGAGGAAGGGGGCTGCCCCTTAACCGCCGGCCTTCTCCGCGCCGAGTACCGGGCGCTTTTGGAAAAATACTTCGGCCCCGGCATGGTTCTGGAAGAAGAAAGCGACCTTGAGGGCCTGCGTATCCCTCACTTCTACCGGGCCTTCTATGTGTACAAATACGCCACCGGCATCTCGGCGGCTTTGGCCCTGGCGGATCGCGTCCTCTCCGGCGGCGTTCGGGAACGGGAGGATTACTTCGCCTTTCTCAAGTCCGGCGGCTCCCGGTTCCCCCTGGAATCCCTCAAGGCCGCCGGGGTAGACATGGGTGAGCCTGCCCCCGTGGAAGCGGCCTGCAAGGTCTTTGCCGGCCTCGTGGAGGAACTGGAACATGCGCTCCGGGGTTGAGGGCTCCCGCGCGATACGGGCCGCTACCCTGCCCCGCGGGTGAGAAGTTCAAGCGGGCTTTTTCGCCCGCGGGCATTGTTTTTTCCCCGGTTTGCCGTATATTAGTAAAAGGAGTGAATGATGATGTTGACGATGATGAGCGCCTGGTTGAAGCCGTTGCGAAAAACCGGCGATATACTGCCCCCCCCC
>JAITLF010000382.1 GCA_031278025.1 Treponema sp. | reverse complement strand
ACCGGGGCAACCTGGGGGAATGTGCCGGTAATATCCACGGCTGCCTGCTGGAAATCGGCCCGCAGTTCCAGCATGGGGTCATACACATTATTGAGGGATGAGCCCTGGACCAGCGCAGGCCCAGACAGGCTGGCCTGGCCCAGACAGGCTGGCCTTCTGATTCTGGTAGTATAGGTAAAAGGCGCGGTTATGCGCGGTTATCAGCGGTAATACCGGCACAGGCGGTAATGGCTACGTCTACCGCGGCGGCGGCGACAGCGGCGGCCCCGGCGGCGGCGGCTCCGGCGGCGGCGGCTCCGGCGGCGGCGGCGGCTCCGGCGGCGGCGGCTCCGGCGGCGGCGGCGGCGGCGGCGGCGGTAACGGCGGCGGCGGTGGCGGCACGCCGCCCGGCTTCATCATGTTGTCCGGCGCGGTTACTGGCGGCGGTACCGGCGGTACTACCGGCGGCAATTAAGCGGTTCCCCGCCCGCGCCCTTGCGGAGCGGGGTTTAGTACGTTGGAAGGCCGGTCTGCGGACCCAGGTCCGCAGGTTCCGGACTCAGGTACGAAAGTTCCGGACCTGGGTACGAAAGTTCCGGACCCAGGTACGAAAGTTCCGGACCTGGGTACGAAAGTTTCGGACCTGGGTACGAAAGTTCCGGACCCAGGTACGAAAGTTCCGGACCCAGGTACGAATGTTCCGGACCTGGGTACGCAGGTTCCGGACCTGGGTACGAAAGTTCCGGACCCAGGTACGAAAGTTCTGGACCTGGGTACGAAAGTTCCGGACCTGGGTACGAAAGTTCCGGACCTGGGTACGAAAGTTCCGGACCCAGGTACGCAGGTTCCGGACCCAGGTACGAAAGTTCCGGACCCAGGTACGAAAGTTCCGGACCTGGGTACGCAGGTTCCGGACCCAGGTACGAAAGTTCCGGACCTGGGTCTTGAAGTTCCAGACCTGGGTCTTGAACCTCTAGACCTGGGTCTTGAGGTTCCAGACCTGGGTCTTGAAGTTCCAGACCTGGGTCTTGAGGTTCCAGACCTGGGTCTAAAAGTTCCAGACCTGGGTACGCTGCCTGCGGGGCGGAGCCCCGCGAGGTTCGGAGCAGCGTCCCGGCTCCTCAAACTTCCCGGTCTTGCAAAATCCCCCAATATGCCTTACCGTTACGTGAAATGAAAAATGGAGTATCCTATGGTCCTTGCCATTCACAAATCCGCCCTTTTGGAAATTGACGTACAAAATGATTTTTGCCCTTCTTACACCGCGGCATCGGGGGAAAAACGGCCCCAAGGCGCCCTGGCGGTGGCCGATGGAGATGCCGTAACGGCGCCGCTGAACGCCCTGGCGGTCCGGTTCGCACGGGAAGGGGGTGGCCGGGTGATAGCCACAGCGGACTGGCATCCGGGGGGGCACTGCTCTTTTGCCGCCTCCCATCCGGGGAAAGAACCGGGGGACACGGTTTCCCTGCCCGGCGCAGGGGACCAGGTTCTCTGGCCGGTCCACTGCGTTCAGGGGACGCCGGGGGCGGATTTCCATGACCGGCTGGATTTGCGGCCCGTGAACCTCATCATCCGCAAGGGGTTTCGGAAGGGCCTGGATTCCTATTCGGCCTTTTTTGAAAACGACCGGAAAACCTCAACCGGGCTGGACGGGTTCCTCAAAGGGCTGGGGATCGGAACCGTGGTTCTGGGGGGCTTGGCTACGGACTATTGTGTGCTTTATAGCGCCATGGATGCCGTTGCCTTGGGGTATACGACGGTGGTCCTCAAAGACGCGGTCCGGGGGGTGGGCTTTCCGGCGGGTTCTGTGGAGAAGGCCCTCGCGGACATGGAGGCCGCCGGGATACTGCTCCTTAATTCGGGAGAATTGAAATGAAAAGCCTGTCGGCGTTGTTTACGGACTTTTACTCCCTTACCATGGCCCAGGGGTACTGGAAGAAAGACATGAACTGCCGGGCGGTTTTCGAGATGTTTTTCCGCCGCCAGCCCTTTGGCGGGGGATTCGCCGTGTTCGCGGGCCTGGGCACCCTGGTGGAAAGCATCCTGAATCTGGGGTTTTCCGATGAGGACATAGCCTATCTGAGGAACTTGGGTGTCTTTGAAGAGGGGTTCCTTTCCTATCTTAGCGGTTTCCGCTTTACCGGGTCTCTCTGGGCTATGGACGAAGGCCGGGTGGTGTTTCCCCAGGAACCCCTCGTCCGGGTGGACAGCGGGCTTATCGAGTGTCAGATCCTGGAGGGGCTCATCCTCAACACCGTTAACTTCCAGAGCCTCATCGCCACCAAAACCGCCCGTGTATGGCTGGCTTCCGGGAAAGGGGCGCTCATGGAGTTTGGCCTCCGCCGGGCTCAGGGCTTCGACGGGGCTATGTCCGCTTCCCGTGCGGCCTTCATAGGCGGGGCTTCGGGGACCTCCAATGTGGCGGCGGGAAAGGTTTTTGGCATCCCGGTTATGGGAACCATGGCCCATTCCTGGGTCATGTCCTTTGCCGGCGAAGAGGAGGCTTTTTCGGCCTATGCGGAGATCTACCCCAAACACCCGGTTTTCCTCATCGACACCTACGACACCCTGAAGAGCGGGGCGCCTAATGCCATAACGGTGGGGAAACGCCTTGCCGCCGAGGGAAGGAATTTCGGGATACGTCTTGATTCCGGGGACATTCACTACCTTTCGGTGGAAGTCCGGAAGATGCTTGATGCCGCGGGGCTCGGTAAGGCGACCATCGCGGTCTCCAATGATCTGGACGAGTCCATCATCCAGACCCTTACCGACGCGGGGGCGCCCATCAATTCCTGGGGCGTGGGAACCCAGATGGTAACCGGCGGCAGCGACGCGGCTTTTACCGGAGTGTATAAACTCATCGCCAAGGCGGATGCTTCGGGATGCCTGTGTCCGGCGATCAAATTCTCCGACAACCCGGAAAAGACCACTACCCCCGGCGTCAAGCAGGTTTGGCGGCTCAAAGATGCTCAAGGCATGGCCCTGGCGGATGTCCTGGGGCTTGATAGCCCTGGCGGAATTGAAAGCCTCGCCGAAAGTTTCCCGATGGACCGCATACTGCCGGGGCAGCGGTACGGGTTCTGGCATCCCTCGGCGGACTACCGTCATTTTTACCATACCCCCGTAAGCAGCCCGGAACCGCTCCTCAAATCCTGCCTGAAAGACGGGATGCCTGTCCGGGAGGAACCCTCTCTGGAAGATATACGCTGCCTTGTGAAAGAAGATTTAGCTCGCTTCGATCAGAGCTATAAGCGGCTCCTCAATCCTCATATTTACAAAGTCTCGATTACCGCAGGGGTCAGGGAGCTTAAACTCATGCTCATAAAAAATTTTCTGGGAGATTTATAGTATTTGTTATGGAAAAGAACAGCGATCTTTACACGATACTGAGGCGTTATCCGTCAGACTCCCCCGCGTGGAGTCTGGCGGACGCTTTTGATGCGGTTACCAACGGCATGGACAACCCCGAAAGTTTCACCCGCATGGAAGAACTTACGGAAAGCCGATTACAGCCCTGGAAACGCCTGATATATGGAATCCGTTCCCTTTACGCAGGTGATATTCCCGGCTGCCAGTCCGCTCTGGAAACCATAGCCGACGATTCCGCCCCCGGCGCGCTAAAGCCGCTTTTCAGGGCGTGGATAGCCCGGCGGAAAGGGGATCGCCGGGACGAATGTTCACAGGCGGGTAACGCGGCTATCCGCCTGTACCGCCGCATCCTGGTGGAACCGCATCCCCTTTCCCTCCTGGCGGAACAGGCGGAAGAAGCCCTTGCCCACGGCCTGACGGAACAGTTCGCCGTCTTAGCCGGAAGAATCATGAAGTCCCTGCTGATGGATCAGAATGATCAGAAACAGGGAGACGGCCCCCTCCTTGCCCTGCGCTATGCCCGGTACTGCCTGGACCTCCTGGACAAGGCCGGTTACGAAGACGCGGACTTCCTGTCCCTAACCCTGAAAAACCTGGGAGAGGCCGATGGCTTCTGCGTCCTGGGCTTTGCCCGCATGGGCAAAGACGACAACGCTGCCGCGTCCGCCCTGGAAAAAGCCCTGCGCTCAGGCGGCGGCCGTTTCCTGGACCCGGCCATGGCCTCGCTCATCGCCGCGCTCCTCCCGGCCCTGAAGGACCAGAGCAGGCGGGGCCGGCGGGTTTCGGCGGGGCAGCCGGGTCAACCGGCGAACAGCTATGGAACAAAATATCCGGCCTTTAGCGGACGCAAGTCTGACGGCCAACTGGAACTTTTTGAGGAATTTTATGGATAAAGAAGATATTCTAACCCTCCTGCGGGTAAAATCCGCCGCTGGTGGCAAACACCCCGCCGGAATGGAAACGATAAACCGCCTTGCCGCCGCCTTAACCGTCCCCGCTTCGTTTAAGGAACTGGAAGAAGAACTTTCCCCGGTGGTCCGCTACCTGGGTCCCGGCGCCTGGATGGACGCTATACGGAGTGCACGATGAGCGATGTCATTCAGGTAACGTTTCCCGGCGGGTTTTCGTGTGATTGTCCACGGGGAACCAGGGTGGAAAGCCTGCTGGAACATTTTGGGTCCGAGGGAAACGCACTGGCGGCGGTAAAGGTCAACAACGAGACCCTCCCCCTTTCAAGCCGTCTTGAGACAAACGCGGTTTTGGAACCGGTGCCGCTCCATACGCCCGAAGGGGTGATGATCTACCGGCGGTCTCTGGCGTTTATCCTGGCGGCGGCGGCACGGGAACTCTTTCCGGCCCGGAGCCTGTACGTGGGACATTCCCTGGGGAACAGCTATTACTATACCTTCGCGGACGGGTGCAAACCCCGGCAAGAGGAGATCGCCGCACTCAAGGAACGGATGCAGACCCTGGTTGAAGCGGATCATCCCATACATTCGGGGTTTCTGGCCTACGCGGAAGCGCTGGAACATTTCGAGAAAAACCGGCAGGTAGACACCCGGCTCCTCCTCAATTACCGTACCGAAGCCAAAGTACCGGTGAATTGGTGCAAACATTTCGTGGACCTCTATATCGAACCGCTGGTTCATCGAAGCGGCCTTCTTTCGGCCTTTGATCTTATGGCCTATAACAACGGCTTTCTCCTCCGCTTCCCCGGCGTGGGCAGGGGAATGACCCTGGACTCCTTTGAAGACAGCCCCAAAATTTTTTCGGTTTACCATGAATACAAGAAGTGGGGGCGCATCGTCGGGGTTCATGCGGCAGGACACCTTAACAGCAGGGTGGCGGACCGGAGCATACAGGATTATATCCGCACGGCGGAGGCGTTCCAGGCGAAAAAGCTGGCGGAAATCGCGGACCGCATCTATGAAAAGCGGGATACGGTGAAGGTGATCCTCATCGCCGGACCTTCCAGTTCCGGAAAGACCACCTCCGCAAAACGCCTGGCCATACAACTTACGGTGATGGGCATCGCGCCCATCGCCGTCAGCCTGGACGATTACTATGCGGGCGCCGCCAAGACCCCGCTGGACGAAAACGGGAAGCCCGATTTCGAGTGCCTTGGGGCCCTGGACGTGCCGCTCCTGAACGATCAGCTTCTGGCGCTTCTGAATGGGGACGAAGTAACCCTGCCGGCCTACGATTTCAAGACCGGCAGCCGTAAGGAAACAGGGGGCAAGCGCATACGGCTAGGACGGCGCACCATGCTCATCCTGGAGGGCATACACGGCCTGAACGACGCCCTGACTCCCCGGATTGAAAAGTCTGCCAAATTCAAGCTCTACGTCTCCGCCTTGACCCAGCTTAACCTGGACGATCACAACCGTATTCCCACCAGCGACAACCGGCTCTTACGGCGCATGGTTCGGGACTACCAGTTCCGGGGCAAGGACGCGGCGGGAACCATCGCCATGTGGCCCGCGGTTCAGCGCGGGGAGCGAAAGCATATCTTCCCCTTCCAGAACAGCGCCGATATGGCCTTCAACTCCGCCCTGGACTATGAACTGGCGGTCCTCAAATTCTATGCCGACCCCCTGTTGCGCCTGGTCAAGCCTACCCAGGCTGAATATGCCGAAGCGGTGCGGCTTCTGTCCTTCCTGCAAAACTTCGCTCCCATACCCCCCCAGTACACGCCGAGACAGAGCATACTCAGGGAGTTTATCGGGGAAAGCGAGTTTAAGTATTAAAAAAAGAGGGGGC
>JAITLF010000321.1 GCA_031278025.1 Treponema sp. | reverse complement strand
CCGGGGAAAAAACGATTGACATATTGTACGATGTCATCTATGACGGTATCCGATGAATAGTACAACCGTGGAAACGGAACTGAACTTTTCCCTGGGCGCGGCTAACGGCGTGCCGATTTACCGGCAGATCATCCAGCAGATAGAATACGCGATCCTATCCGGGCGGATGCATCCGGGGGACAAGTTGCCCACTATCCGTTCCCTGGCGGTGGCCTTAAAGATCAACCCCAATACCATCGCCAAAGCCTATGGAGAACTGGAGATACGGGGGATCCTGGTAACCCAGGTGGGCAGCGGCACCTACGTGTCGGACAAAGCGCCTTCCCTGGGGGAAGCCATCAGCGCCGAGGAAGGGCTTAACCGGAAGATCCGGGAGGTGTTGAGCCGTTTCGTTCAGGACATGAAGGATCTGGGAGTGGAAGAAGGGGACCTGCCCGATACCGTGCGGGATTATATACGCAAAGATGTGGTGAAGGGGAAACGGCGGGCAAAGCGCTCCTGAAGCCAAAATTTTGATAAGGAGAACGAGATTGATGAATCTGATTAAGCCGAACAGGAAGGACGAATCCTGGGAGCCCGCGCGCGCCCCGGCAAAAAACGCGCATCCTGATGGAATAAAACGGGACTTTATCGGGGTAAAGCTGTTCGTCCTGTTCCTCTGCGCCGCGGGGATCCTGGCCGGTCAGCGCCTGTCCCGGCTCTGGATTTTTGATCCTTCCATCCTGACAACGCTTCCCGCGATTCTGGCCGCGGCGGTACTCCTCATCCCTTCGGTACGTAAAGTTGACGAATGGGAGCGGGCCATTGTTCTCCGGTTCGGGAGGTTCCACCAGGTGAAGGGTCCGGGACTTTTTTTCCTCATCCCCCTGGCGGACCGTATTGCCCAGATAGTGGACCTCCGCATCCGGGTAACCGACTTCTCCGCTCAGGAAACCCTTACCGGCGATTCGGTAACCGTAACGGTAGACGCCCTGTGTTTCTGGCTGGTGTGGGACCCGCAAAAAGCGATCCTGGAGGTCGAAGATTACACCGGCGCGGTGGTGCTTTCCGCCAAAAACGCCCTGCGGAACGCCATTTCCAGCCAGGACCTGTCCACCTTTCTGGAACACGGGGAAGTCATCCAAAAGCGGATTCAGGAGGAAGTTGACCGGAAGACGACCGAATGGGGGATCACCATACAGCACATCGAGATCACCGACATCCAGATCCCCGAAGCGCTTCAGGATTCCCTGTCCCGGCTTGCCCAGGCGGAACGGGAGAAAAAAGGCCGCATACTCCTTGCGGAGGCGGAAATTGAAATCGCTAAAAAGATGGAAGAGGCGGTAACTATCTACGGGAAGAACGAACCGGCCATGAAGCTCAAAATTCTTTCGATATTAAATGAAGGGCTCAAGGCGGGGAACTCCATGATGCTGGTCCCCAATTCCATCACCGAGGAACTCAAGGCCAAGGATATCTTCGGCCTTGAGGCGCTGACGGAACTGCGCCGGGAAAAAGGATAGCGACGGCGGGGCTCCGGGGGGTTCGAACCCCCCCGGCGGGGTGGCGGGGCAGATCCCCGCGGGGAGCAGGGAGAAGCCAATCTGCCATATTTTCCTCCTTATGGAAAATTAAAATCCGGGTCCGGTGTTGCCGGACCCCGGTTTATTGATCAGAAACCCGGGTTTGTGCAGCGCAAAAATACTTTTGCGTTGCGGAAAAACACTTTTCCGCAGCGGAAAAACACTTTTGTGCAGCGCAAAAATACTTTTGCGTTGCGGAAAAACACTTTTGCGCTGCGGAAAAACATTTTTGCGCTGCGGAAAAACACTTTTGCGCTGCGGAAAAACATTTTTGCGGCGCAAAAACCCAGGTTTACACGCTCCAGGCCCCGCCGCCGTCAGTTGCCGGCAGTACCGCCGCCAATAACCGCGCCGGACATCATGATGAAGCCTGGCGAGGCGTCGTAGCCGCCGCCGTTGCCGCCGATCGTGCCGTTGCTGTTGCCGCCGTAGCCGCCGGCGGCGGTAAGGGAACCTGTGGCGGCTGATCCCTAAGAATGTCTAATGCGCTCGCCCTGCGGCAGGTTCCTAGTCAGATGGGATCTGGCACACTATGATGATGGCATGAGGGCGTGTATGGTGGACGGTGTTTGTGCTTCGACGGTGTTTGTTTTCCGGGGGGATACCCTGGCGGTTCCGGATTCTTTCCCTGAAGCCGCTGAGGCTTCCCTAAAAACCGGCGGCGGGTTTCTTTTTCACGGAATAGACCGGGGCCTGCTTCCCGGCGAATGGACGGGCGCGGGAACGGATTATTTTGAGATCCCCGAAACCCACGGGGGAGGGGTGATAGGGGGCTTGTTCCTGGACGACGGCGTCCCCCTGCCCGCCGGATGGCAGGCTGTCCATATACGCCGTTCCCTTCCCGCTGCGGAACACGGCGTGTTCTCCGGCCAGGAGGACATAGGCCGCTTTTTTCGGGCATACCATGTCATGCAGTGGCGGCGGGAATCGGTCTACTGCGGCGCCTGCGGAGGCCGCAACATCGACGCCCCAGACGAACTTGCCCGGCTCTGCCCGGTTTGCGGACGCCGGGAGTACCCGCGGATTTCCCCGGCTGTCATTGTTCTGGTTACCAACGACCGGGACGAAGTTCTCCTGGCCCACAACAAAAAGTTCCCTGGCGGCGTCTACAGCCTTATCGCGGGGTTTAACGAAGCCGGGGAAAATCTGGAAACCACCGTGGAACGGGAAGTCCGGGAAGAGGCGGGAATTGATATCCGTAACATACGCTACGCGGCATCCCAGCCCTGGCCTTTTCCCAACGCTCTGATGCTGGGTTTTACCGCCCGCCATGTCCGGGGAGAGCTTTGCCCCGACGGCGAGGAAATCGAAGATGCCCGCTGGTTCCGCCGGGATGCCTTGCCGAAACTGCCCGGTCCCGGCTCGGTAGCCCGGTATCTTATCAATCAATGGCTAAAGGACGGCGGCTGTTATCGGCTTTAGCCGCCCAGGTACGCTTTCTTTACGTCCGCGTTGGCCGCCAGTTCCTCCGAAGTTCCCCATGCGATGATTTCCCCGGTCTTGAGGACATAGCCCCGGCTTGCGAAATCAAGGGCTACCTTGGCGTTCTGCTCCACCACCAGGATGGTGATATGCTTGACAAAGTTTAGCTGCCGTAAGGCCCGGAACATCTCGTACATCAGTTTCGGCGCCAGGCCCATGGAAGGCTCATCCAGCATGATGAATTCGCTGCCGGTCATCAGAGCCCGGCCCACCGCCAGCATCTGCTGTTCCCCGCCGCTCAAAAGCTCCCCCCGCTGTTTCCGCCGCTCATAGAGCCGGGGAAAGAGGCTGTACACCAGTTCCTGGATTTCCCCGGTAATAACCTCCCGGTTCACCTCCTTCCGGTGGGGGAAGGAGGCAATCATCAGGTTTTCCTGTACCGTCAGGTTCCCAAAAATATGCCTGCCTTCCGGAACCAAGGCCATCATCTTCTTCTGTATGAGGACATGGGGTTCGGTTTTAAGTATGCTCTTCCCCTCGTAGAGAATATCCCCGCCTGAGACCGCCGGCGCTTCAGGCTGCGGAAGCCGGGCCAGGCTCAGGAGGGTCGAGGTCTTTCCCGCGCCGTTAGCGCCGATGAGGGTAACGATCTCCCCCTTGTCTATGGCAAAGGAAACACCGTGGAGGGCTTCAATGTTCCCGTAGGACGCCTTTAATTGGTGAACTTCAAGCAGCATGACCGCGCTCCCGGTTGTGTATATGATTCATATCGTTCCTTCCCCCAGGTAGGCTTTGATAACTTCCGGATTGCTCCTGATTGCTTCCGGCGTCCCTTTGGCTATCTCTTTGCCGAAATCGATCACCTGTATCGTACGGCACAAGGACATGATCACTTCCATCTGGTGTTCGATCATCCAGATGGTAAGCTTGAAGGTATCGTGAATCCAGTTGATATAGTCGATAAGCTCGGAGACATCTGCGGTACTAAGCCCCGCCGCAGGCTCGTCCAGCATGAGGAGTTCCGGCTGTAAGGACAGGGCCCGGGCTATTTCCACCCTGCGCTGTATCCCGTACGGCAGGTTCCGGGGATATTCCTCCGCCAGGTCCGCCAGGTGAAACGCCTCAAGCAGTTCCCGCGCCGACCGGGTGATCTCCGCTTCCCGTTCCCGGTAGCGCCTGGTCTTGAAGAACACCTCCGCCGCGTTGTACCCCAGGCGGTAATGCTGGGCTATGCGTATGTTGTCCAACACCGTCATCTCGCTCCACAGCCGTATATTCTGAAAGGTCCTCCCGATTTTCATGGAAGCTATTTCGTGGGGCTTTCTGGCGTTGATCCGTACCCCCTTAAGGAGTATGTCCCCTTCAGAAGGCACATAGAACCCGCTTACCAGGTTAAAGACGGTGGTCTTTCCCGCCCCATTGGGGCCTATGAGCCCGGCTATGTCCCCGTGTTTTAATTCCAGGTTGATGTCGGTCAACGCCTGGAGGCCGCCGAAACGATGGCTCAGGTTCCTGAGTTCAAGATGGTACTCGTTCATGATCCGGCGCCTCCTTCGCCCTGGTTCCGCCCTTCCCCAAAAACCGACTGAAAACCGCCATGCCCGAAAGTTCCCGGTTCCCCATGAGCCCTTCGGGCCGGAATTGCATGAGCAGGATGAGGAGCAGGGGGATGAATACCCACTTGAGGATTTGCAATGGCCGGAGCAGCTCCAAAAGGAAGGTGAACAGCACCGCCGACAGGACCGAACCGCTCAGAGACCCCATACCGCCCAGGTAGACCATCACCATGCCCTCGGTGGATTTCATGATGTTGAAGGACTGGGGGTTGATGAACCCCATCATGTGGGCGAAAAGCCCTCCGGCTATGCCCGCAAGGCCGGAAGAAAACATGAAGGCCAGAAGCTTCATCCTATTGGTGTCCACGCTCATGATCTCCGCGGAAATCTCGTCGTATCTGATGGCGGAAATCCCTTTGCCCAATACCGACCCCATAAGGCGCTTGATGGCGGTTACGCAGATCACCACAAAGGCCATGATCCACAGGAGTATCCAGGGCAGGGGGATAAGGTCCGACATGGCGAAGATGGCTCCTTTCATCCCCATAAGCCCCCGGCTGGCGCCGACTATCTCCAGGTTATTGATGGCGGTCATGATGATGTAGTTGGCCGCGATGGTGATGATAGCCAGGTAGTCATCCCGTGTCTTGAAAGACGGGAGGGCCACCAGGAGTCCCGCCGCCGCCGCCGCGAAGCCCCCGATGACGATGACCGCCGGAAAAAGCGCTATTGCCGTCTGAGGCGGAAGCAGGGGGCCGCCGGTAAATTTGTTTTCGGTAAAGAGGATGAGGGAGAGTACCGATGAAACATAGGCCCCCACCGCCATGAATCCCGCGTGGCCACAGGAAAATTCTCCCATATAGCCGTTCACGACATTGAGGCTTGAGGCAAAGATGATGTTGATTCCTATGGACATCATCACGCTCTGGATATATTGATTGATTATTCCCAGGGTGGCGAGGATCGTAACGGCCGCCATGCCGCCGGTAAGAAGGGCTATGAGCAGGACAGCGCTCTTGTTTTTTTCGTTTGGTAAAGCCATATCCGCTCCTAAATCTTGGCGCTTCTGGGTACGCCGAAAAATCCCGTAGGCTTGATGACCAGAATGATCAAAAGGATGACAAAGGAAATCAGGTCCTTAAAACTTGATGGGAAGACTGCGGTTACAAAAATTTCGATGAACCCCAAAATAAAGCCCCCCAGGAAAGCTCCCTTTATATCGCCTATACCCCCGACCACGGCGGCGATAAAGGCTTTCCATCCGATGATCATCCCCATGTAAGGGTCCAGCACAGGATAGGACATGCCGAACAGGATGCCCGCCACCGCCGCAAGGGACGACCCAAGAGCAAATGTAAAGGTGATGACCCGGTTCACCGGAATTCCCATCAGGGGGATGGCAAATTTATCATACGAGACGGCCCGCATGGACATGCCGAACAGGGTTTTCCGCACGATAAATTGCAGGATGCCGAAAACCGCGAAGGCCGCAATAATTACCAGTACCTTAAGGTTGGTAAGCACCAGGGAACCTATCTGCCAAAGTTCCTTGTCGATAATATCGGGGAAACGCTTGGAACTGGCCCCGAGGATCGCGAGGTTCCCATTTTCCAGAATGAACCCCACCATTAGAGCGGTGATCACCACATAAAGGCGGTTTACTCCTTTCCGCCTGAGGGGACGGTAGGCCACCCTCTCTATGGTGACCCCCAGAAGCGCCGTCCCCAACATGGTCAGTGCCAGGGTAAGGATGAAGGCCCCCCAGCCCGCCCCGCCCAACGCGCCCAGGAGGGCGGTGGCGGCGAAAAAGGCAATGTAGCAGGCGATCATAAAAATATCGCCGTGGGCGAAGTTGATGAGCCGCAGCACCCCGTATACCAAACAGTATCCCAAGGCGATCATTGAATAGAAACTTCCCCACTGGAGGGCGTTAAATACATTCTGTAAAAAAGTGGTCAACATCGGGACACCTCCTCAACCCCGGGCTTTAACCCGGGGGCAGTGTTTTAGTGCAGGCTGGTTACGAAGGTAAATTCCCCGTTAACAATCCGCACAACCACGGCGTCTTTTTCCGGGTCACCGCTTTCGTTAAAGGTCATATTTCCGGTAATGCCGTTGTAATTTTTGATGGCCGCGATTGCAGTACGGATGTTGTCCCGGTCCTGCTGGAGGTTGCCCGAAAGCCCCGCGTTCTGGATGGCTTGAAGGATGATATTCACCGCATCAAAGGTCAGGGCCGCCACGTCATCGGGAACATAGCCATACGTGGCGGTATATTCGTCGATGAATTCTTTTGTCTTGCCCACCGCACCGGCTGCGGCGTAATGAGTGGTGAAGTAGTAGCCTTCCACGGATCCTTTGCTTAGGGAAATGAGGTCCGCAGAGCCCCAAGAATCGCTTCCCATGATGGGTTTGGTCCAGCCCAAGTCCTGGGCCTGAGGCACAATCAGGGCGACATGGTTGTAATAAGCCGGAAGATAGAGCATCTCCGCTCCGGAATTGACAATACGGGTCAGTTGGACGGAAAAATCCTGGTCCTTTTGACCAAAACTGTCGAATACCACCACGGATCCGGCGCCGTTCTCCTTTTCCCAGTTATCCCGGAAAAGTTCCGCCAGGGTCTTGGAATAATCGTCTTCCAGATTGTAGAGGATGGCTGTTTTGGCTACCTTAAACTGTTCCCTGGCGAATTTCACCGCTACCGGCGCCTGAAAGGGGTCCAGGAAACAGGCCCGGAACACATAGGGCCGGTTTTTCGTCGTATCCGGGTTGGTTGACCAGGCGGACACCATAGGGGTACGGTTATCGTTGTTGATTTGAGCCGCCGGAATAGCCCGGCCAGAACCCTGGGGACCCACGACCGCCAGGACCTTATCCTGCTC
Source organism: Treponema sp. (assembly GCA_031278025.1). The sequence goes on along the minus strand of JAITLF010000321.1, from coordinate 3,244 downwards.
TATAAGCCGGTAAGCCGCCTGAATAGCGGATTCCGCCTTGAGTTCGTTATCCACATAAACGAAATCCACCATATACTTTTGACCTTTAACTTCCAGCCCTCCCTGACCATTGATCCGCTTTTTGACGATCTCTCCGGCATACCGGGACCCTTCCCCAATCATGGGCGAGTCCCCGGTCAAAGGGATGTTAAATCCGATTTTGATGACATTTTCCTTTCCGCCCCCCGCCGACAGCGCGGCCAAGACGCAGAGGAGCAATATCCCCGCAAGTGCTGTTCTTTTCATGTTCTTCCTCCGATTTGCAGTATCACGGTAAACTACCGTGGCTATACTATATCCCAGACCGAAAAATGAGGCAAGTATATTTATGCATAAAACGGCGAATTTATACAGTCTTTTGATTTTTTATGTATATTTATGCATTTCCATAATTTCGGGAGGGGGACAAAGCCCCTGAGGACAGGTCCTCTTAAAGGAAAACTGCGCAGGAAGGTCAATCCGGCTTAACGGAGAGTTCTCCCTTCAGAGTATTCAGGACAGTCACGGTATTGGTATTGATCACATTTTCGACCGCCCGTATTTTTCTGATAAGTTCTTCCAGGTTCCGGGAGGACCTGGTGATTATTTTCAGCAAATATTCCCCTCTCCGAATTTTTCAGGATCAATAATCGCGGAAAAAGAAATGAAATACCCCTGGTCTTGCAGCTTCAGAAGCCGCGTACGAACCGCAGGGAGCGACAGGTGTACCGTTTTGCTCAACTCCGTCAGCGATATGCGGGCGTTTTTTTGAAGGGCCAATAGTATTTTTCGGTCAAAATCGTCCATAATTCTATACGTCTATAAAAAGTATTCATGAGAGTCTTTCCCAAAATTCCAGTTTTGGGAAAGGCTTATAACTGAGGCTGTTCCAAAACTTGCGCCGGTGTTCCGCACACCGATTTTCACGATTGTGAACGCTCCATTCTTGTACTAAAGAATGCTCCATTTTTGATCGTGAAAACCGGGGCGCTGAACTCAAGGCACCGGTTTTGGAACAGGCTCAACTATATCCATAAAATGGAGTACGTATACCAATGGGACGCTGGTTTTGGCCGGACGCTAAGAGCCTGTTACATCTGTGGATTTTTGCTCAGGCGCCTTTGGCGCCCTTCATGCAAAAAATCCCGATTAGCGGAGCTTCTTTGGAGCCTGCAAAGTATAAAATATGCAACTTATTGCATATTTTATGCTATAACATATGCGCGAAGCGCGACAGGCGCTAAAGATGCCCGTACGATAGGGAGGAAGACGATGAATAAAACCAATCTGGAGCGGGCTGTAACGCTCCGCCATGAATTGCACCGGCATCCGGAGTTATCCTGCCGAGAGGCGTGGACCAAACAGCGCTTGATCGATTTTCTGAAACAGCATACCGCCCTGGAAGTGATCGATAAGGGACACTGGTTTTACGCGGTTTACCGCACCGGATCGGACAAACCGGCCATCGCGTTCCGGGCGGATTTTGACGCCCTGCCTATAGACGAAACCATCGACCTTCCCTATGGTTCTCAATTCCCCGGGATTTCCCATAAATGCGGCCACGACGGCCACAGCGCCTGTTTAGCGGGATTCGCCCTGGAAATTGACCGGGAGGGGGCGGATAAAAACGTCTATTTCCTGTTTCAGCACGCGGAGGAGATCGGCGCGGGAGCGGCGGAATGCCTACCTTTAATAGAAGAAGCCGGAATCTCCGAGATCTTCGGGTACCACAATGCCCCGGGACTACCGGAACAGGTCATTGGCGTTAAGGACGGAGTGATATGCTGCGCTTCCACCGGCATGATCATCCATTTAAAAGGCATCCCCTGCCATGCCAGCCAACCGGAAGATGGACGTAACCCCGCCTTTGCCGTTGCAGAGCTTGTCCGGGACATACCTGTGATTACGGCCCCAGCGGGATATCAGGGGCTGGTGATGTGTACCGTAATCCGCATAGACGTAGGTGAAGAAGTCTTTGGCATGTCTGCCGGTGAAGGCCGCCTGCTGCTTACCATCCGGGGCGAGTATGACGGGGAGCTTGAGGCGCTGAAGCAAAAGCTGGAAGAAAAGACCAAAGAGCAAGCCGAACGCCACGGCCTTGAATACGACATCGCCTATTGCGACAGCTTTTTCGCGACGGTCAGCCACAAGGAAAGCAACGACAAAATACGCAAGGCGGCGAAGGAATTAGGGCGCATTGTCCTGGAAGGAGACAGGCCCGCCCGGGGATCGGAGGATTTCGGCCGTTTTACCCGCCATACCCGAGGGGCATTTTTTTGGGTAGGCGGCGGCGAAAACAATCCTAACATCCACACCGCCGAATACGACTTTAACGATACGATCATACCAACCGTAGTGGATCTCTTTATGGCCCTTACGAAAGAGTGAAAAAATTAACCCCCAAGGGAAGTTTGCAAGGCGTTACCCCGCAAACTTCCGGAATCCTAGCGGCCTTTTGTACTTGTAGGTTTTTGTGCCATTTTGTAATGCAAAAACCACGATTTATGGGCTGCTTTCAGAATTTGTTTTGTACGGTAAAAAGGCACCTCATCGGCGCTTTTTTGAGATTTTACGCGCGAAGTGCAACAAACTCCTAGCCGTCGACTCCTGACTTTTCGGAATAAGATCGACTATTCATCAAAATCGTCGTAGTCTCCGTCTTCTTCGTAGTCGTCAAAGTCTTCTTCATCATAGTCGTCGTCATCATCGTCATCGTCGTCAAAATCATCGTCGAAGTCGTCCTCAAAATCGTCGTCTATATCATCGAAGTCATCTTCTTCCTCAAGATCATCCTCGTCGTCTTCATCACTAAAGATACGGAGAGGGCCGAGAAGATCATAATTTGGCTCGCCTTCCAGAGGAAACAATGCGAGTTCGTCTGCGGAAAACCGCTCATCAGTCATGGCCTCATACAGAACCATAATTTTCTCCATTTGGAATCATTTTTCGCAGGTCCGTAAGACGGACCCCATAATTTCCGTTAAAATACGGTTAGACCGTATTCCTATTGAAACATAAGGGACAGATTCAGTATCTGTCAACTGGTTTTTACCCCAGGGCGAGCGCATTAAAAATTCTCAAGGGTTGGCCGGAGAAGGTTCCGTGTGAGCGGCAAATCCCGAGTGGAATATCAAGCCCTCTAGATATTCTTCAGACCAGGCCATCTGTTTAATCCTACTCGCCATGCTTCGACTTGACTCCGTATCGGATCGGGCCAGGGAAAGCG
>JAITLF010000277.1 GCA_031278025.1 Treponema sp. | reverse complement strand
AGTCTGGAAGATGTCTAATGTGAACGATGGCAGCCACAGAAATGATTTTTGGTTCGGTCCTGAATTAACCCTTAGCTATTGAATTGAAGGGGAAGCCAATCAGCCTTATTTCCCTCCCTACCTGGAACTTCTAGACTCAAGTCTGGAACTTCTAGACTTAAGTCTGGAACTTGTAGACTTAAGTCTGGCGCTTCTAGACTTAAGTCTGGAACTTCAAGACTTAAGTCTGGCGCTTCTAGACTTAAGTCTGGAACTTCTAGACTTAAGTCTGGAACTTCTAGACTCAAGTCTGGAACTTCTAGACTTAAGTCTGGGACTTCTAGACTTAAGTCTGGGACTTCTAGACTCAAGTCTGGAACTTCTAGACTTAAGTCCGGGACTTCTGGGCTCACGTCTGGGAGTTCGGGGCTCACGTCCGGGACTTCTGGGCTCACGTCTGGGGCTTCTGGGCTCACGTCCGGAGCTTCTGGGCTCACGTCCGGGACTTCTGGGATCACGTCCGGGGCTTCTGGGCTCACGTCCGGGGCTTCTGGGCTCACGTCCGGGAGTTCGGGAGGAGGGTCTTTCGCGTCGGGAAGCGGGTCCGTGAACAAGAAACCTGGGCCCGCGGACGCGGCAGGCCCAGGTTTACGGGACGGAAACGCGCGTTTACGGGTTATAAAGAGCGGCGTACGAGCCGTAAACCCAGGCGCGGGAATGGGTTACCGCGCCCGTCCCGGAATAGTACCGGTTTGACGGGGACCGGCCTTTTCCCGATAATAGACCCGCATCAGGCCGAATAAACCTGGGGCCGTTCCAAAACTTCAATTTTGAACCGCCTCAGCTAACCGCGAAGGAGTATCCATGATCCGTATATCCCGTCCCGAACTGGAAGGATGTGTTTCACATATATTAGAAGCCCTGGGAATCCCTGGGGAAGAAGCGGAAGATTCCGCCCGTATTCTTGTAGCCGCCGACGCGCGGGGCATCCCAAGCCACGGCGTGGCCCACCTTTCCCGCTACATTACCGGCATACAGGCGGGACTCATCAAAGGGGGCGTTACCCCCGCGGTCTTGCGGGAAACCCCCATTTCCCGTGTTTTGGACGCGCGGGGAGGCATGGGTATGCCGGTGAGCCGCAAAGCCATGGAATGGGTCATCGAAACCGCCCGGAAGCACGGCGCGGGCGTATGCAGCATACGCAATTCCAATCACTTTGGGATAGCCGGCTTTTATTCCGAGATGGCCGCCCGTCAGGACATGCTGGGCATAGCCTTGACCAACACCGCCGCCCTGGGGGTGCCAACCTTTGCCCGGGCCCCGATGTTCGGGACCAACCCCATCGCCTTTGCCGCCCCCGCGTGCGGGGACCGCCGCTTCAGCCTGGACATGGCAACAACCACCGTTACCCGCGGGGCCATCGAAATTCGCGAGCGGGAAGGCAGGGAGATTCCCCCCGGCTGGGCGGTGGGCGCCGACGGCCGGCCTATAGCCCAGCCGGCGCGCCTTCTGGAAGACATGCTCTATCTCAAGGGCGGCGGCCTCCTCCCCCTGGGCGGCGAAGGCGCGGCTTTCGGCGGCTACAAAGGCTACGGCCTGGCCGTCATGGTGGACATTCTTACGGCCCTTACCTCCGGGGGAACCTTTGGCGCCGGCGTCCGGGATTCGGCGGTTACCTCCGCCAGGGTTTGCCACTTCTTCATGGCCCTGCGTATAGACCTCTTTCGGGACCCGGCGGATTTCAGGCGCGACATGGACCACATGCTGGACGCCCTGGCCGGCCTTACCCCCGCGGAAGGCCGGGAGCGGGTCTACTACGCCGGTCTGAAAGGCCGGGAAGCGGAGGAGCGCAGTAACCGTGAGGGAGTTCCGGTGGCGGAGGATGTATGGGAAACCATTAAAGCCGCTGCCCGGTCGCTGGGAGTGAGCGAGGCGGTGCCTCCGGTTCGGCCGTAACAGCAAAGCCGAACAAATCCGGGCGGGGCCGCCGGCGGGATCGCGGGGCGGGGGCGCCGGCGGGATCGCGGGGCGGGGCCGCCGGCGGGGGCGCGGGGCGGGGGCGCGGGGCGGGGGCGCCGTTGAATCGAATGAAACCGGCTGCCCCCGGCCCGCGTTAGATCGCTTCCCGTTTGATCTTCTTGGTGGTGGTCATCTCCATGGGCTTATCCAGGATTACCGTCCGCGTTATCCGCTGGTACGGCAGCAGCCGCTGGTTTACTTCGGCGATGATCGAATCTACCCTGGCCTTAATGTCCTGCCGGGAAAAAGCCGTGCCGCTATGGTTAGCACGGGAAGCGAAAAAATCAGGAGAAGGGTACGCCAGGGCTTCAATGCCTTCGGTCTTCATCTTCTTGTCCCGCACAAATCCCCGCACCAGAATCTGATCAATCTCATCAAAGAGCTGAAACTCGTTTTCGATTTCCTCGGGGTAAACGTTCTTGCCGCCTTCGGTAACGATGACGTTCTTGGCCCGGCCGGTAAGGTAGAGGTAGTGTTCGCTGTCCAGATAGCCCAGGTCGCCGGTCTTCAGGTAGCCGTCGGGGGTAAAGGACGCGGCGGTTTCTTTGGGCATCTCGAAGTAGCCCTGCATCACCATAGGCCCCTTCACGATTACCTCTCCCACGCCCCGCTCATCGGGATTCAGTATCTTCATGTCCACCTGGGGGATAATCCTGCCTACGCTGGTTTCCTTATAGTGTTCCACCGGGTTTAGGTTGATGATGGGGCTGGTTTCCGTAAGGCCGTAACCCTGGACAAAATCTATACCCAGCTGGTTGTACTTCTTGAATACGCTGGGCGCCAGGGGACCGCCGCCGCAGATACAGATACGCAGGGTGGTAAGGGAAGCCTTGTCCAGCAGGAATCTGAACATCTTCTTTCCGGGGTTTACCCGGAAGACTTTTTTGATGAATCCCGAAAGCCCCATCAGCGCCGAAATAAGGCCGTACGCCGCCGGCCCCTTTTCCTTTATCCCCCTGATGATGCCGGCCAGCACCTTGTTGAAAAGCATGGGAACCGCCAGCAGCATGGTGATCTTCCCCAGCTTGAGTTCCTTCAATATTACCGCCGTTACCATCTTTTTCCCAAACACAACTTCCGCGCCTACCGATATGCTTTCGATGAACACCGCCAGCATGGTGTAGGCATGGTGGAGGGGCAGCAGGGCATAGAAAACATCCGTGGGATAGAGCTGCATGTTGCCCTGGGCCAGGTAACAGTCGGATACCAGGTTCCGGTGGGTCAGCATCACCCCCTTAGGCTGGCCGGTGGTCCCGGAAGTAAAGAGTATGGCCGCCAGATCCTCTTCGGCGGCCGGTTCAATCTCCGCCTTCGGCCCGTCAAGGTCATACACAGAGGTTCCCACACCCCGTTTAAGGGAAAGAACCTGTTCCAGCCTGCCGCTTAACGCATAGCCTTCGTATTTTTCCTCATCCACAAACAGAAACCGTACCTTTGCCGTCTTGAGCAGCAGATCGATCTCTTCGTCTTTAAGCTGATAGTCGATAGGCACCACTACCGCCCCGGCAAAAAGAATCCCCAGGTAGGCCACCGCCCATTCCGGGGAATTCTTTCCGGTTACCGCAACCTTGTCCCCGTTACGCAGCCCCTTGTGGTGAAGCCACCGGGCAACCGCCTCGATGATCTTCAGCGATTCATCATAGGTAAAACTGATACGATCCGGTTCGTACACGGTAAGGCAGGGCCGCTCCCGGTAACGGGAAACGGTGATCCTGAACATTTCAGGAAGGGTCGGCCAACGCCCGTTAAAGGCGATTCCCCGGTAGTCATCCAAAAAAGCCCAAGCGTTTCGTTCAACATACATACTATACTCCGCAAATTTGGAATGCCGGAATCCAGAGAACCCGCCCCGTATAAATGGCGAATTGATACGGGGCGGGGCAAAGCATCCCGCGGCTGTAGCCGCCGGCTCCCTGCACGGGATCCCGTTGCCGCCGTAAAGCAGCGCTATAAAAATAGTTGATTTTTGGACACCGGATGTTCCAAATGGTTGCAAGCCCTGCAAAGGCCGGTCCCCCCTCCCCCATTAGCAGCGAGACGATTATCGCTTCTTCTATTCCAGCCGGCGGCGGCAGTGTCCCTGATATCCCATGTATCTTTTCAGCTTAAAAATAGCTATAGTTAGTGGCTGTCCGCAAAGCCGGCTGCTTGGCGGACAGCCACTAACTATAGAACGAGGTTTTAATGGATTCCACCCTGCGTATGTGGCCGCTCCCCCCGCAAAAAACGCGGTTCCCGGCGGCGTTTGTTCTCTGTGCCGCGGTTCTGGTCTTCGCCTCCTGCTCCGGCACGGTAGATGGCGTGGTCAATCAGGACGGTTCGGCAGAAATTGAACTGGAAATAGCCCTGGGAAACCAGATGGCCGGGCGGCTCTGGTTGCTTAACAGCATCCTGCGGGGCGGCGCCCAGGATGCCCAGCCTCCCCTGCTGGACGGCCCCGCCATTGCCTTGTCCATGGCGGCGGCGCCGGGAATCTCCGCCGTGTCCCTGCGTAACAAAAGCCCCACCGCGGTGGCCGGCGCCGTCTCCGTGTCCCGTATTGACGCCTTCCTGTCCCTGCCCGCACGAGCGGGGGGAGCGCCCTTTATCCGGTACGACCCGGCGGGGCGGGTTGTCATTTCCCTGGACCTGGAGACCGGCCCCCAGCTTCTCTCCCTCCTTTCCGAGGATGTCAGGGACTATCTTTCCACCCTGGCTGCCCCGGTAGCCACGGGGATCCCCCTGACCACGGCGGTCTACCGGGAGATCGTGGCCTCCCTGCACGGCCCCCGCGTGGCGGACGAAATCGCCGCCGCCCGTATTCCCATAACCATCGAATTTCCCCGTCCGGTCAAAGAAGTACGGGGAGGCGCCGCCCAGGGTAGACGCGCCCGTTTCGACCTTCCCCTCATTGACCTTCTGGTCCTTGAGCGGCCGCTGATGTACGAAGTAACCTGGTAACTGACGTAACCGGGTAACTGACGTAACCGGGTAACTGACGTAACCGGGTAACTGACGTAACCGGGTAACTATCGTAACGATGTCTTGGCCACTACCGGCGGGGCGCCCTCTTTCTCTGGGGCATATATTCAAATGGGCGGTTTTTTGATAGAATCCTGGAAGGACGAGAATAAGGATAGGGCATGATCAGCATTAAGGATATTGCGAACCAGGTGGGAACATCGCCGTCTACGGTCTCCCGTGTGGTAAACGGCAAGAAACACGTAAACGCCGAAAAACGGGAACAGATACTGAAGGTAATTGCCGAAACCGGGTATGTGCCGGACAAGGCGGCCCGAAGCATGGTGCTCAAGCGGAGTTTTACCGTGGGCATCGTGCTTCCCGATACCTTTAATATGTTTCAGCGCCAGCTTTTTTCGATTATAGAACGGCATTTAGATTCCTTTGGGTACCATACCCTGTTTTTTTTCGTGAAATTCGACGGTTCAAGCGAAGAGGAATTCCTTACCAGACTGAAATCTGAAAAACTGGACGGGATCATTCTTCTCCAGGAAATACGGGGGGAAAATTTTTACGATTACGTTAACCGCGTAAAGCTGCCGGTAGTGGCGGCGACGTTTAACCGGGACAAGCTGGCGTCCATCCATGTGAACGAGGAACAGGCTGCCCGCGATGGGGTTACCCATTTGATCAACCTGGGCCACCGGAAGATCAACATGATAACCGGCAGTGGGTTTTCCTTTGGGTTACAGCGGGCAAAGGGGTTTGTTCACGCCATGGAAGCTGCCGGTATAGAGCAGGCCATGGATAGGGTTATCTTCGTGCAGTATTACACCGCCGAATTCGGTATGTACGGCATGAGGGAACTGCTGTTGCGGAGCAGGGATTTTACCGCCCTTTTCGCCGCTACCGACGAACTCGCCCTGGGCGCTATGCGAATTTTGAAGGACGAAGGGATCCTGGTCCCGGAAGATGTTTCCGTGGTGGGATTCGACGACATTGATATATCAAGCTATATTATCCCCCGGCTTACCACTATCCGTCAGCCGCTGGACAAGATAGGGGAACAAACCGCCCTGATCCTGCACAAAAGCATCACCGGCGTCAGCGTCAGTGGGGTGGATATGCCCCTGCCCTACAAACTGATTATACGCGAATCCACCGCGCCGCCGAAAAAAAGTTCGTAACCGGCCCTCGTATCCCTGGGGACTTGTCCCCAGGGACTTGTCCCCAGGGACTTATCCCCAGGGGATAGGGGCTTTGCGTACCGTAACACGCCGCCGCCTTTAGGCGGCGGCGTGTCTATTCTTTCTTCCGGACCAGATAGAACCCATTAAGAGCCGCCGCTGTCAAAAGCACGATACCGATAACGGTAATCGCCGGAAAGGTGATTTTACGGCAGGGCATAGTGTGCATAACACAGCCGCCGATAAGGGCGTGCGGAATAAGCAGGGCGAGGACACCTGAAAGGAATATTCCGATAGTCAGCCCCAGCCGTATTTTGGGATTAGCAAAAAAGATAAGGGCGATACCCAATCCGGTGATTAGGGGGCCTCCGATGCCAATTTCCGCCCGGGCCGACCAATGGCATTTCATATACATACCATCTACAACCGGGCAAACCTTGAACAGAAACTGAGGCCCCAGCGCGATAAGCAGCCCGAAGATGATCACGGCGCTGCCTGAAACGATACGGTTCTTCATACGATACCTCCTGATTTATTCTACGCTGCCGCGTTCAATGACCACGGTTTCCGGGGCAAGGGTATTGCCGTAAACCGGGCGCAGCGTCGCTTCATAATCGTTGTGAAAAAAGTCATCCTCTATGCGGCGGGTTATCACATCGTTCAGCCAGAGCAAAAGTTCGCCGTTGCCCTTCCTGACCGCCGGGGCGATAAGGGCTTCTCCGGCTTTCCGGTAGGGCAGCGCGAAATCCGCCGCGGCGGTTTGTTCCGGGCCGGGGCCAAATCCTGAAAGCACAATGTCTACCTTATCAGTTTCAAGATATTCAACCCAGTTGTCGCGGGTTACCGGCACCAGGCGCAGGTATTTTTCCTTGTCGTCCAGTATTTCTTTGGCGATGCGGCGGGCAAAGTAGACATCATACCCCTGCCACTTTCCTTTGGCGTCCACGTAACTAAAGGGGGCGTTATCCTCCGGGACGCCGATTCGCACAACCTCA
>JAITLF010000185.1 GCA_031278025.1 Treponema sp. | reverse complement strand
ATGTCCTACGAATCCCTGGGCCTCCGCCGGCAGATATTCGAGGCGGCCTGTAACGACCTGGGCCTTAAATTCGTGTTTGTCACCGCGCCCGATCCCACCTCCGATGTGGGCGTCGCCGGCGCCCAGCAGTACATCCTGGAACAGACCCCCCAATGGATAAACACCTATGGGAAAAATTCGGTTTTCTTCTGCACCAACGACGCCCATACCGAACCCCTGCTTAAACAGCTTTTGACCTACGGCGGGATGTTCGTGGAAGCGGACCTTCCCTCCCCGCTCATGGGGTATCCCGGCGCGCTGGGGATCGATCTTTCCGCCGAAGCCGGGAATTTCCCCGCGATCCTCAAGAAGGTTGAGGAAGCGGTTGTCGCCCAGGGCGGCGCCGGAAAATTCGGCACCTGGGCCTTTTCCTACGGCTTTACGGTCAGCGCCGGCCTTGGCGAATTCGCCAAACGGATACTTGACGGCCAGGCCGGGGCGGACAACCTGAACGATCTCTACGCGGCTCTGGGCGAATTTACCCCCGGCGCCAGGTGGAACGGCGGTTACTATGTGGACGCGAACACCGGCGTGCGCGCACGGAACCAGATCCTCATCTACATGGACACCTACATTATGGGCCAGGGTTATCTGCCCACCACTGAACAGACGGTTCCGGAGAAATACTACAGTATCAAGTTTCAGGGGGGAAATTAGCCACGGCAATGGAACATGACGGGTCCCTGCTGCGGCTGGAAAATGTTTCCAAGGAATTTTACGGCACGACGGTTCTCTCGAACGTGAATTTTTCCGTCGGCCGGGGAGAGATCCTCGGTTTGGTGGGAGAAAACGGCGCGGGAAAGACCACCCTTATGCACATCCTCTTTGGTATGCCGGTTATCGCCGATACCGGAGGGTACGGGGGGCGGATCTACCTGAACGGGAACGTTGTCGCCTTTAAAAGCCCTTTCGACGCCCTTGACGCGGGGATCGGCATGGTCCATCAGGAATTTTCCCTTGTACCGGGTTTTACCGCCTGCGAGAATATTTTGCTCAACCGGGAGCCGCTCCGTCATAGTATTGCCGCGGAGGTATTCGGGGGGCGGCTTTCAACGTTACGCCGGGACGAGATGAACAGGCGGGCGGCCCGGGCTATCGGCAAACTTGGGGTAAAAATAGATCCCGGTACCCCGGCCTCCGAAATGCCGGTGGGCCACAAGCAGTTCACCGAAATCGCCCGCGAGATCGACCGGGACGGGGTAAAACTCCTCGTGCTGGACGAACCTACGGCGGTGCTTACCGAAAGCGAAGCCGAAATTCTTCTCAACGCGATTAAGACCCTTGCCGGGGAGGGGATCGCCGTTATCTTCATATCCCACCGGCTCCGGGAAGTTACCGAAATTTCCCACCGCGTGGTCGTGCTGCGGGACGGCAGCGTGATCAAGGACGTGCCCAACCGGGATATAACCGTGCCGGATATCGCCTTCTGGATGGTAGGCCGCGACATGGGCGCCGGTGAAAACCGGAAAGAACAGCCGGCGGCCGATGCCCCGGCGGAGGGCGTACAGCCGGAAGCCGGATCCCGGGAAGCGTTACGGGTCGAAAAGCTCTGGGTGGATATGCCGGGAGAGACGGTCCGGGATGTGTCCTTCACGGTGGAACAGGGGGAGATATTCGGCATAGGCGGGCTGGCCGGGCAGGGTAAGCTGGGCATCCCCAACGGCATCATGGGCCTATACGCCGCCGGGGGCCGGGTGTTTCTTGGGGGAAAACCGGTAAGCCCGGGGAACCCCCGCGCCGCCCTGGACGCGGGGATGGCCTTTGTATCGGAGGACCGCCGGGGAGTGGGCCTTCTCCTGGACGAAAGCCTCGACTGGAACATCGCCTTTGGGGCCATGCAAACTAGGGGCGCCTATCTTAAATCCTGGCTGGGCGGGCTTTTCAGACTCCGGGACGAAAAGGCGATGAAGCGCCTTGCGGCAGAGTACATCAAAAAATTGGAGATAAAATGTACCGGCCCCAAACAGCCGGCAAAGGAACTTTCCGGGGGTAATCAGCAGAAAGTCTGCCTGTCCAAAGCCTTTGCCCTGGACCCCGGGATACTTTTTGTCTCGGAGCCGACCCGCGGCATTGACGTAGGGGCCAAGAAGATCGTCCTTGATACCCTGCGGAGTTATAACCGGGAGAGGGGAACCACTATCGTGATGATTTCCAGCGAACTTGAGGAACTCCGCTCCATCTGCGGCCGTATCGCCATTGTCGCCGAGGGGCGCATCGCCGGAATTCTCCGTCCGGATTCGCCGGCCACGGAATTCGGGCTTCTCATGTCGGGCATTTCCGAAAAAGACGGGCGGGAGGAACCATGAGCGGGGAAATTAAAGACGCCGGGAAGAGCGGCCGGGAGACCGGGCGTCTGCGGGCGTTCATCGGCGATTTCGGGTGGCCCCGGCTTATCATCTTTTTCTTTGTGGCGCTGCTCTTCATCGCCGCCCCCTTTGTCAAGGTCCGGGTGGACAGTTCCCTTATGAACGTCTTTGTCCGCTTCGGCCAAAACGGGGTGATGGTTCTGGCCCTGGTTCCCATGATGCAGGCCGGGGCCGGCCTCAACTTCGGCCTTCCCGTGGGGATAGTGGCGGGCCTTCTCGGCTCAACCCTGGCGATGCAATTCGAACTTACCGGAGCCGCCGGTTTCTTCGGCGCGATACTCCTCAGCCTCCCCTTCGCCCTTGTCTTCGGCTGGCTTTACGGCCTCCTCCTCAACAAGGTAAAGGGCGAGGAAATGACCATCGCCATGTACGTGGGCTTCTCAATCGTTACCTTTATGGCCATCATGTGGCTGGTCCTTCCGTACACCAACCCAACCATGGTCTGGGGTTATACCGGCCAGGGCCTAAGGACAACCATCACCCTGGACGGTTACTGGGCCCGGTTTCTGAACAACTTCCTCGTCGTCAAAATAGGACCGTATTTTGAATTCCCCACCGGGACCATTCTTTTCTTCGCGTTTATGGCCTTTATCATGTGGCTTTTTATGAGGAGCCGCACCGGGACGGCCCTTACCGCGGTGGGGTCAAACCCCGACTTTGCCCGCGCCGGCGGGGTTTCCGCGGACAGGATGCGCCTTATCAGCGTGATCGTGTCTACCGTGTTCGGCGCGGTAGGCATACTCATGTACCAGCAGAGTTTCGGCTTTATCCAGGTCTACCAGGCCCCGATATACATGGCCTTTCCCGCGGTGGCGGCGATACTTCTGGGCGGCGCTTCGGTGAACAAGGCTTCGATACTCAACGTGATCGTGGGAACCTTCCTCTTTCAGAGCATACTCGCCATGACCCCCTCCGTGATCAACAGCATCCTCAAGACCGATATGTCCGAGGTGATCCGCATACTCATCTCAAACGGGATGATCATCTACGCCCTGACCCGGAAGACGAAGGTGAGCAAATGAAACGTTTCGATTCACGATTCAACCCCTGGAATTTTTTGGCGGACAACGCGGTAGTTTTCATCTTCCTGGTCATAAGCCTTGCGGCAACGCCTGTTTCGGGGCTGTCCCCGGTCTCCATTGCCCAGGAAATATTTACCCGCATAGGCAGGAACTGTTTTCTGGTGTTCAGCCTGATCCTCCCCATCATGGCGGGGATGGGCATCAACTTCGGCATGGTTCTGGGCGCGATGGCGGGACAGATCGGCCTTATCTTCGCGGTTGACTGGAACATCGTGGGCGTTCCGGGCCTTGTCTTCGCCTCGCTTATCGCCGTTCCCCTTGCCGCGCTGCTCGGCTGGGCCGCGGGGGAGATACTCAACCGCGCCCGGGGCCGGGAAATGGTCACCGGCTATATACTCGGCTTTTTTATGGACGGCTTCTACCAGTTCGTGGTTCTCTACCTTATGGGTTCGGTGATTCCGGTTCACTCCCTCAGCATTACCCTTTCGCGCGGTTACGGAATACGGAACACCCTTAACCTCGATTCGGTACGGCAGTCCCTGGACCGGCTTTTGCCCCTGCGCCTCTCCCTGCCTTCGGGAATAATTGTCCTTCCCGTCGCCAATTACCTCATCATAGGGGTACTCTGCCTTTTCATCATCTGGTTCAGGCGGACCAAGCTCGGCCAGGACATGAGGGCTGTCGGGCAGGATCAGGGAGTGGCCCACGCGTCGGGGATTCCCGTTGACAGGACCCGGATCATCGCCATCGTTATTTCCACCGTCCTGGCAAGCCTGGGCCAGCTTATCTTTTTACAAAACATGGGAAACATGGCGACCTACAACGCCCACAAGCAGACCGGCTTTTTCGCCGCCGCGGCGATACTTGTCGGGGGCGCGTCGGTGAGCAAGGCAACCATTCCCAATGTGTTCATCGGGACGGTACTCCTCCACCTGATGTACATTGTCGTCCCGCGCGCCGGGACCAACCTCTTCGGTTCGGCGATGATAGGCGAGTACTTCCGCGACGCGTTCAGCTACGGGGTCATCGCCCTGGCCCTGGTCATCCATGCCTGGCGCAAACGGGCCAACGCCGAACTTGCCCGGTCGGGCCTGCGGGGCGGAACGGAGGAAGCATGACGCAAAAACGCCGCCGGGTCTGTATACGCGCCGCCCTTATCCTCCTCTGGATAGGGCTTGGGGTCCTGCTCTTTACGATCTACCGGGGCCACACCCTGCTCGTTGACAACCGCGACACGGACGGGGGCCCGCGCGCGCCGGACCTTATCACCGTCTCGGTGGACGGGGGAAAGGGCCTGGAATTTTTCCGGGGGGACCGGGACCGTTTTGCCGTTGCCGGCGCCCGCCACCGGATACGGATCGAATTCAGCGACGGCGCCCCGCCTTTCCAGCGGGAATTCAGCCTCCCTGTCCGGGACGATATGTACCTGCTCTCC
>JAITLF010000171.1 GCA_031278025.1 Treponema sp. | reverse complement strand
TGGAGGCCTGGCTAAGAAACGAAACGAGCCTGACACAGACCGCCAGCGAGGTTTTCATTCAGCGCAGCAGTCTGGTCAAACGTTTGGATAAAATCAGGCGTTTGACCGGGGATGACTTGGCCGATCCCGACACACGCCTTTACTATCGGATCTGTTTTCGCCTGATGAAAAACTGAAACGCGCTCCGCTTTCCGCTACAACCGGGAAAGATCAACGATTCTTCCTCTTCACAGAGCGGACAGCGGAGCGCGTGCGGGAAATTCCCCCCTATATAAACGGTCTTTCGACAATCAGGGCGTCGTATTTGTCGTTGATCGTCACATGATCGCCGGCCTTCATCGTTCCCTTCCTGGCCAGAATATATCCGACAGGCTTTTCCAATACATAGCTGTAGTTGAACTTGGACACGCGGCCTGCCTCTTTGCCGCTCACGGTGACAACGCCGCCGGGGCCCCCCAGGTCCTTGCCGGTGATGCGGACATCCGCTTCTTCCAGGGTGAAGCCCACCATCTCCCGGGCCGGGCCGGCTTCCTTCAGCTTGAGCAACGCCTCCTTGCCCACAAATTCCTTGTCCCAGTTGATATTATTGGCGAGACCTACCTCAAAGGGCGTACAGTGCCTCAGATCGCGCATATAATAGAAACCGGCTTCGGTCGGGAGCGTCCAGGCGATGATCTGAATATCCGTGACTTCCCGTGCGTTTACCTTTTTGGCGGCTTCTCTCAGCTTGCCCTCAAGAAAATCCGCTTTGTCAGCAGCGATGTAGATCTCGTAGCCGAACTTTTCTCCGGTGAAGCCCGCGCGGTTCACCATGACGGGAACGCCGTCGATGGCGTTGTCCGCAAAGCTGAAGAACTTCAGGTCGTCCACGGGCTTTTTCACGAGCGCGTTGACCATCTCCAGGGACTTGGGGCCCTGAACGGCGTACATGTGGCGGGTTTTGGTGATATTTTTGTACTCCACCTTGTAGTCGCCCTTGTGCGCATCCAGCCACGGCAACATATAGGAGGTGAACAATGTGGAAATCCAGAACTCCTGATCGCCCCTGCGGAAGATCACCACATCGTCCATGATCCCGCCTTTCTCGTCCAGTATGACCGTGTAGCGCTCCTTTCCCGGCTTTAGATTCGCGATTGGGTTCGTGCAGATATAGTCGAGAAACGCCGCGGCGTCCTTCCCTTTGACTTCCACCAGTTCATGGGTAAAAAGATACCAGCCCGCGGTCTTGCGCACGGCCATGTGCTCCTGCCGCTTCATATCGTCGTATTTGTAAACATTCTTGTTCATGTATGTGCTCCTTCTTTACTCATGAGGCGCCGCCTCAGCAGAATTTGTCGATCTTCTTTGCTATTTTTAAGCGAAGCCGATCTTTCGGGGAATCCTCTTCCCACAGCGCCCACTGGGCGTTGATCAATGTTTTGGACATTCCATACCAATAGGCTATAAGCGCGTCAAGATATTTGGGATTTCCGCTGGATACAACGCCCCTGTCAATGACATAGATAACTTCGTCCCTGTTAAAGGCTTCAATCTCGTATTTTGCGTGCTTTGCCTGTATGTACATCTCGATGTAAGCGCCCAAAACGCGGCCGTCGTCGTCGCCGATTTCCCTGGGAACGCCCAGCCAATTGCGAAGCCCTTCTTTGGCAAAAAAGTCACTGAACATGGCCTTGCCGGAAGCCTCGCAAACGCATTTCAGCGTATGGTCAAAATCCTTTTCCTTTATGACGCCTTTCTCAATGGCATTCATGATCGCGGGGATGATGATGAAAGTCGCCGGAGGATATGTCACCATACTCGACTCGTCATATTCCGCATTGGTGCCGTTGGTAAACCGGTAGTCACATTCGCCCCGAAAAAATTGCGGCTCTTTGAGGCAATCCTCATCCGGCGTGAATTTGATCATATCCGCCGTAGCGATCGGCCCAAAGTGGTTCCGTTTCTCGGGCTTTTTCGGCATCGGCCATTTCTCGCGGCTTTCCGCGACGACGCGGCAGTGGCGGTCGCCGCAGCCTTTTGCCTCCACCATGTGGAATTCAAGCTTAGGGCCAGCCTTGAAATGTTCCGCGCAAGCATCGCTGCCGCCTTGCATCCCATAAATCGTGCTGCGGCAAATTTCTGTGCCGACGATATCCCAATCGCAGACATCCAGTTCTTTCTCCACGCGGTAGGAACCGAAATCGTTGACACGGCCGCACATCAGTGAATTCTCATCGCCACAGTCCGCAGGCAGAGCGCCGGTAAAGTTGCCCCTAAAAAAAGGATGAGTATGCGTCTTCTCCAGGAACGAAGGGTTAAACGCAAGCTGAGTATTATGCGAAGCGTCACACATGAATTCCGTGCGCTCCATGTAATCAGGCAATACGATCCTGAATGCCTGCATGATGAGCGCGCTGACTACAGAGTCGTACCGGCAACTGTAGTGTACCGTCTCGCGGAATCCGTAGAGCTTCTCCCACGGGGACTTCACGGACGCATGCCCGGGAAGCACTTTCAGTCCAAAGTCCTGCGGAAGCCTTTCATCAATCTTCTTACCCATAAATACCACCTCTCTACAAGAAAATTTTTGCTTACCCTTGGTGAATAAGCGATAACCACGTGAATATGATCCCATTGGTCCGGCATTTTAGATAGACTGCATAAGTATGAAACTTTTTAGCGCTATAGTTATATTTGGCGTATGAATTGCGCCCATGATCACGGGCAAAATGACAGGATTAATTTGCCGGCGCGCATCAGGGCGCGAAAACGCGACTAAAGGAACACCCGATTAAAGATATGTCGCCGGATTCACCGCTATTATACGCAGATAAACCCGCCGTCTGCCGGTAAAACCATGCCTGTTACCTAGAAGGTGCCTGGCACCGGCGATTGAAGCGGAAAGCCCGGTCCGGCCACGTCCTATTGTTGGCGCGGCCGGATAGACACGTCATATTTGCGTCGTATTGATCATATTAATCATCCAGTATCACCGCCTCCAAATCCAACCCCGTTCTGGCGAAGATGCGGGCGGGAAGGAGGGAACCGGGGGATAACTCCCGGGCGCTCGAAATTACTGTAGCGCCATCAATCTCCGGGGCCTGGCAAGGGAGGCGCCCCAGGTAAAGACCTTCTTCTCCATCAATCCGCTCCTCCACCAGCACTTCCGTTTTCCGGCCCACAAAGGCTTCCATCCGCCTTTCGCTGATAAGGGCCTGCCTTTCCTCTACGATCCGCTTGCGTTCCGCGGCGATTTTCTTCGGCACCCTTCCCTTCATCGACCAGGCGGCGGTCCCCTCTTCCCGTGAGTAGCTAAAGGCGCCGGCCCAGTCAAGTTCGGCTTTTTCCTGAAATTCCAGAAGTTCGCGGAAGTCATCATCGGTTTCGCCGGGAAAACCAACAAGAAACGTAGCCCTGATAACCGCGCCGGGCAGGGTTTCCCGGATATGCCGTATAAGGCCGAGGTAAGCTTCGGCGTTTCCCCGGCGATTCATCGCCCTGAGAATGCGGCCGGAACCATGCTGAAAGGGAAGATCGAAGTAGGGAAGGAAGCGCCGGTCCCGGCGGCAAATGTCAAGGATGGGCAGGGGAAAATTGTCCGGGTGTATGTAGAGGGTCCGTACCCAGAAATGGCCCTCCAGCGTGGAAAGCGCCTCCAGCAGCGCGGGAAGATCCGGGCCGCTGCCGCCGCGCCTGAGGTCCCGGCCATAACAGCCAAGATCCTGCCCGATAAGGCAGAGTTCCTTTACGCCTCGTTCAAGCAGGCGCCGGCATTCGGCAAATATTTCGGGAATGGCGCGGGAATGCAGGGGGCCCCGTATTGCCGGGATAGCGCAGAAGGCGCAACGGTTATCGCAGCCTTCGGCGATTTTAATGTACGCCGAACCGGGCAACGACAGAAGCGGCCGGTCACCAGGATTCGTCGTGGCGGTGCCACTTATGGCGGTGCCACGTAAGGCAGTGCCTTGTACGGCGTTGCCGCGCGCAACACCGCCGCCCCCTTCCCCCAGCGCCGCCGCGGTTTCCGCGATACGGCTCAGATCGGCGTTTCCGAAAAAGCCGTCCGCTTCGGAAAGGCTTTCACGCAGTTCCGCGGCATAACGCTGGGCAAGGCAGCCCGCGAGCAATATCTTCTTTCGCGGGTAAATTTTCCGGTAGGCGAGGACCGCATTAATCGATTCCTGTTTGGCGGCGTCGATAAAACCGCAGGAATTGACGATGATAATATCCGCCTCACCGGCATCTTCGCGGCGATCCCAGCCGGAACCATCGAGAAACGCCATCATAGTTTCGGCGTCCACCTGATTCTTTACGCAGCCGAACGGATCAAGGTAATAGCTTGCCACGGCGTTCCGGGCTATTCCAGCCTAAGCAGGACCAGGCGGTAACGGCCGTCTTCGTCCCGTATCCAGCGTATGTCCGCGACTACTACTTCGCCGGCGCTTCCGATCTCCAGCGGCACGGTACGGCCGCCGCCTATCACCTGAATCTTGACCGCCGCCGCATTTGAAACCCCGATGCGGACACCGTTCTGCGCCAGGATACTCAGCTCCGAAGAACGCTGGAAATACTCCTCTTTGCGGCCCTGCCGGTCCCGTTCCGCGAGAATTTCCCAGCGGAAAAGGCAGTAACCCTGGAAGTTGGCCTGTATGGTAAAGGGATAGGGATTAGGCGAGGTAAAGACTACCGGCGCGCTTGCCGCGGTCATCGCGTTTACAGCGGTGTCCGTACTGCCGGGGGCTGTCCCCGCGGTCCCCGCAGCCGGTCCGCCGCCGGTTTCGGCCGGGACAGACGAATACTCCACATCAAAGCGGAGTTGAACCCCGTCATTGGGATTACTTTTGGAAAAATCTATTGCCGTGATAACCACGTCGTAGTTAGAGTCCTGGTCAAGGTCAATAGTCACTTCCTGGCCCAGATCGATGATCCTTGTTCCCGATGGAGTATCCAGAGTTACCGCCTCGCCTAAAGAAGTCAACTCAACCTTGTAGTTATTATCCCCCAGAGGAATCAACACCGTATCACCCCGGTAAAAGCGGCGCTCCAGAGAAGGCCCGTCCATCAGATGGTTCACCGTATCCCGGTGTTCCATAACATTTACCGATTCGATACGCCGGGGCCGGTTCAGGAAAAACCAAACCCCAAAGCCGCCGGCCGCCAACACCAGCATAACAATCACCACATTCCGGATGATCTTCGGGGCGCGGGACGGCGAATGGAGGAGCTGTTCCACCGGAACAGGCTGCTCCTGAATTTTCAGCGCCCGGTAACCGGCTTGAAGCTCCTGGGGATTGAGCCCCAGGTATTCACCGTAATTCCGAAGAAACCCCAAAAGATACGCCTCGCCGGGAAAAACGTCAAATGCCTCCTCTTCCAAGGCCTGAATGTACCGGCCGGCAATATTGGTTTCCCTGCTCACCTGATCGTAGCTATAACCCTTGCTTTCCCGTGCGGTTCTAAGCTTATTGCCTAAAGATTCCACCGATATCCCCCGAATACCTAACCGGTATCACGAAATAAAAAGTTATTGTAAAGGTTTGCCGATGCCGGCGAATCGTACAGGAACCGGCCTTCGGGAATACCCTGATTGGTCCGAATTTGGGAAAAATCAAAACGTACCAGGCCGTCGGCTATGGTCCGGCCTTCTATACGCCGGATAAGACGGGTCGCCGGATCAACGCTCAGGATGATTTCCCGAAATCCCTCGGAAATTGACCGGCGGGTAAGTCTGAGCTTTACCACCATCTCGCCGGAATCTTCTTCCAGCGGAACCGGTTCCGGCCCGGTCACAAAGGTGGAAACATAGTTCCGCCTGAGCAGGGTTAACCCCTGGGCGGAAGCCAGGGACGCGCCCGACGCGCCGGGCCGTCTCCCCGCGCCGACCACCTGGTTCAACACGGCCCGGTATTCGGGAAGGTACACCGTCAAAAGTTCCCCGTCAAAGACGATAACCTGTTCCGCGGGGGTGGTAAAGTCGATCCGTAGAAAGGAGGGAGCCAGGTGACTCACCGTCCCGTACATATCGGTATTACCCGACCTTATGGCGATCCGGGCCTCGTAATCCCTGATACCCCCGTAACGCTCGGAAACGGATTCCATAAACCGTTCCGCAGTAACAATCTCCTGCGCCGCAAGCTCCGGGCCAATCAGCAAAAAAAGAAACAAAGCCGATCGTAATCTACATATATTCATCACCTTTTACTTTAGTCGGATGAACGTAAAAACTCAAGTAGCCATGAGGTACAATTCAGGGTTCCTGCATTTGCTTTTTTACCTGTAATACACTAATCCATCACAATTTTCCGGAGGGGAACGGAGCGCGTGGATAGGGGAACTGCCTGACGATGTGTGGCAGGGGCGCGGGGAACAAACAGCAGACAAGAACAAGCGCATAGCGGACAACAAAACCTGTTGCCTGTTACTTGTTATCTTTTGCCTGCAAAAAGTCCAGTTCCGGAAAGACGGGGGCGGATTCGGAGGCTGCCTTGTTCTCGGCCCTGATCGCGTCGAACACTTCCTCGCGAAACACCTTTACCGTTTTGGGGGCGTCCACGCCTATGCGTACCTGTTCCCCCCGTATTTCAATAACCGAAATGGAAATATCATCGCCGATCATTATCTTTTCGTTGACTTTTCTGGATAGTATCAGCATGACGCCTTCCTTGCGGCGGCCAGTTCTTCCACGATATTGTGCCTGGTCTTCCACCGGGAATCGGCCAACACCGCCTGCTTGCCGATTCGCAGTTCCCGGTTGATGACGAGCGGCCCCTGGAGATTGGCGGTCATCGGGCCGCCGTCGGCGGGAATGGTGACGATGGAAAATACCAGGGCCTTGTCCGGACTGGAAATCCCTATATCCTTAAGCTCATCATCGCTTATGTCCAGCTCATAGTCCGGCCGGAACAGAAAGGGATTTACCAGGATAAACGCCAAGTCCTGTACTTCCAGAGACTGGAGCCAATAGAAAGGCTGCCGGTCCGCGTCAAGGATGACGAAATCCCTGTACGATTCGAAACCGAAAAGCCCCGCGGGAAATTTTATCCTCTGGCGCTCGTCCACTTCAATTGTGCCATAGGGTTTTGTTGATGCCTTCACATTTCGTTCCTTATAGTGTTATCAGCGTAAAAAGTCAAGCAGGGTAGCCGGCAGTATTTTCGACGCCGTCTGCAGGGCCGCCCGGTGGGCAAACTGCATCATACCCAGTTCCACGGCGGCGTCGGCGAAGTCCAGGGAATTTTCCCGGCCAAGCGCCCCGGTTACATTGGGTATCTCGGTGTTGAGCCGCTCCCAGGTACTTTCCACCCGTTCCTGCCTGGAGCCGTTCAGGGCAAGCCTGCTCCGCACGTTGGCCATAGCCAGATCCATACCGCCTATGCCCTGGCTTCCTATAAAGTCCTGATCCCCGCGAAGCAGGGCGTCCCGGAGGCGGATCACCATGTCGAAAAGCGATCCCCCCGAGACCCTCGCGCCCGGATGCCAGTTCGGGGCGGCGGGATCGCTGTTAAACGTAACGATCCCCAGATCCTGTAAAACGCGGGAATCCTGCCGGTCCTCCGCCCTGATAAGGTGGGCGTTGGTTCCCTCAAGCACAAGCCCCCGGTTTTCGGGATCGATGTAGGCTTTAACCGGCGCGGCGGAATCGTTTATCTTGGCGGCTATCGCGTAAACCGTGTCGCCGGGACTCACGGTAATTTCCTGCCCGTCAAGGTAAAAGGCCCCCGCGCTTTCCGCCCGGTAAGCGGTAGCGTCAGTCCCCGAAAAGATCTGCATCTTCTCCGCCCAGAACGCCTCGCCGCCGCCAATGTCCAGTTCCGAATAGGCCCTGTCGGTAATCTCGGCGCGCCTTGCCGAACCGGCCCCCCGGTATTCGACCGCCGTCACCATCGGTATCTGCTCCGAAGAACTATCGCCCCCCTGTACCGCGCCTTCCACCACCCGGAACGGCTCGGTAAAAGCCTTGTCCCCGGCAAAAAGCTGCTTGCCGTCGGACCCCGTTGAATTTGCGATTGACACCAGTTCCTTTAACAGCTCGTTTATCTCCACCGCCATGAATTTAAGGTCTTCTTTAGTATAAGTACCGTTAGCCCCCTGCACCGACAGTTCCCGTATCCTCTGCATAATATCGTTGGTCTGCCTTAGATAGGCGTCAACCTCGTTGTAATGCTCCTTCGCGTAAAGGGTGTTCTTTTCAAAGCGTTCAAGCCGCGCCAGGTATGACTCGTAGCGCACCGCGTGGGAAGCGGCAAGGGGATCATCCCGCGGAATGAGCATTTTTTTCTGTCCGGCAATCTTGTTCTGAATATCCGCCAGCCCCTCCTCCTGACGCCTCAGGTAAAACTGCATATCGTTGTTCGGCATATCCGTAGAAACCCGTCTCATGTCATCCTCCTAAAAAACACTTATACTGTCGAAAACTAAAACATAATTATTCAGAGGGGGGGCTGTTACTGTACGGCGGGCGACGTGATACGGGCCGCCGTCCGCCCCCCCTGCGCTCCAAAGGTTTTTGCTCTAAAAACCGGCGCAAAAACGCTTTTCCGCTACCCCCCACGCCCTCTACTCACACGGCCCTGACGCCGCCGCGCAAACCCCTCGGCCAACAATCTTCCAACTGCTGCCCGCTATTCGCCAATTAATTACACTCCCATACGGTTGATCAGCGTATCGTACAGGGAATTGACCGTAGTGATAAACCGCGCCGCGGCGTTGTAACCGTGCTGGTACTTGATCATCGCCGCAAGTTCCTCGTCGATATTTACCCCGGAAACGGATTCCCGCATATCCTTAAGCTGTTTCATAATAAGGTTCTCCGTTGCCAGGGCTTCCCGGCTCTGTTCGCCCAGTATGCCGATCCTGCCCACAGCGTCGGCGAAGTAGTCGTCGAAAGTGCCGAGCCTGCCCACCGTTACGGCGGTGTTTCTGATCGCGGCAATCGCCAGGGCAGCCTCGCCGTTACCGGGGTTGGCCGCCCGCCCATTTTCCCCAAAGCCCGACGCCACGGCCGCGGGGTCCTTGAAAAGCGCCCGGTTCACCTCGATCCAGCCGGAGGGATGGGCGGTGGGCGCCACGGCCCAATCGCGGGCGCCGCCGGCCAGGGAGACCACCGCGTCGGGGCCGCCCCAGTCGTAGGCGTTTTCCGCGCCCGATCCGCTGAGCAACCCCGCGTAACCGGCCAGAAAATGCCCGGAATCTTCCACATGGCGTATCACAAAGTCGGGATTACCCCCCGGCGCGATGGAACCCTCGGCCGTAGTACCTTTAAGGGAGAGAAAACCGTCGCGGTTAAGCCGGGCCACAACTTCCGCGCCGGCGTTGTTGATCCGCCCGATAACGTCCCGCACCGTGTCGGTGGGGTAGTAGGGAACTTCCACATTGCCGTCCGCGCCGGAAAGGGTTATGGTTCCCTCAAGCCCGATCTGGGCCTTCGCCTCGAGCACATTGGTTCCGTTCATGCGGAAGATGTAACTGGAATCGTATTCGCCGTCCCCGTCACGGTCATAGTTGCCGTTCACGTTGGTCACAAAGGGATGCTCGGTAAAGAAGTCAAGGCCCGTGGAACCGTTGATCCCGTAGCCTTCCCGGTGGACCTCGTTCACAAGGTCTATAAAGTTCATGGTCATGTTGTCCAGGGTCTGAATCTCACCCTGAATGGTTTCATCCCGCAGATCCAGCAGGGCCGCGAGACTCCCGTTTGAAAAATGGGCCTCGTCCCCGGTTTCCCGCCAGATGATCTTCGAATAGCCCTCGTTTTCTATGCCTGTCACCAGATCGAATTCGCGGCCTATCTGCCCCTGCACCAGGATAAAGCCCGCCGTGTGAACCATAAATTCGTTGGGGTCCCGGCTGTCAACGGTTACGTCAATAATTGAGGAAAGCCGGTCAACCAGAAGGTCCCGCCGGTCAAGCAGGTCGTTGGGGTTGTCCCCCTGCGCCTGAATCCGCTGAATGTCCCGGTTAAGGCCCGCGATCTCACGGGAAAGCTCGTTCACCCGCTTTACCGTAAGCTGGATGTCCTCCTCAACCATATCCTGAAGCCCCTTGAGGGCCTTAAAGCGCTCGTGAATCCCGTCGATTAGGGTCTTGCCCCGTTCGAGCACGGCTGTTCTTGGCGCCATATCCGCGGGGTATACAGAAAGTTCCTGCCAGGAATCCCAAAAGGCGTCCATCTTCCCCCTGATGGAAGTATCCCCCACCTCCATATACGCCTGTTCCATCATGCGGATATAGGGATCACGGGCGGTCCAGTACCCCTCACCGCCGGCCTGGGCTATGATCCGCCTGTCCAGAAGCTGGTCCCGCATCCGCTCAATGCGGCTAACGATGGTTCCCTGCCCTATCTGTCCGGGCGTTTCCTCCCGGTTCAGGCCGGGCAGGTAAATCGGCTCAAAGGCGGAAAGCTCCACCCGCTGCCGGGAATAACCCTCGTTGCTGGCATTGGTCAGGTTGTGACCGGTTATCGTCAAAGCCTGCTGGTGGGCGACCACCCCCCGCTTGCCGATTTCAATTCCCTGAAAAGTCGATGTCATGGCATCCTCCTGAGGCGCCGGTTCCCGGCCTAAAATTGCCGGTCAAGGACCATGCTCCGCATATCGGCGTGAACCTGCCCGCCCCGCCGCGTATAGAGCTTGCCCTTCCTGTCGGGAAAAGCCGCGGCGATAAAGTCGGAAACAATACCGCGTATCCCGTTGAGGTAGTTCATCAGGGCGGTGTTTTCGATTCCTACCCTGAAAACGGCCAGCTTGAGATTACGGTAAAGCCCGGTAAGCAGCTTCCGTTCTTCGGCGGGAAGCCGCGCCGCCAGGG
>JAITLF010000162.1 GCA_031278025.1 Treponema sp. | reverse complement strand
CCCCCCCCCCCCCCCCCCCCCCCCCCCCCCCCCCCCCCCCCCCCCACCCCCCCCCCCCCCCCACAAATCAACCATCATTCGCTCCTTTTTTCGGTAATGCGCTAGTACTTACTATACTACGAACCCACCAAAAAACAATACTGAAAGGGCGGTCCCTTGATATTCCTCCGGTTTCCGCGTTAGAGTGGCCTTTATTCGAATGACGGGTCCGGGAGAGAACCGGCGGCCCGCGGGGAAAACGCGCGGGGCTTAACGGTCGCCGAAGGGGCAGGGCGGAAAACTCTCAGGCAAAAGTACCGGACTTTGACGAAACTCCGAAAAGCTACGCGTTTGGCATACAACCGCGCGGCACCGAAGAGGCAATTCCCCGGCGGCCAGTTCCGGTTTTCCGGGGGAGAATCTTTCAGGTAGAGGACGGAGCGCATTCCGGAATCGCGAGACGACACCGTCTGGCTGCCCGGTTCCGGCGGCGCATCTGTCCGTGGAAGACAGGCGTCTTTTCCTGAAAGAGGCTGATTTGGAAAAGAAAACTCCCCTTTATGAATGGCATGTATCTCATGGCGGAAAGATGGTTCCTTTTGCGGGCTGCCTTCTGCCCGTGCGGTACGAACCGGGTCTTATCGCCGAACATTTGGCGGTTCGGGAACAGGCCGGCCTGTTCGACGTATCCCACATGGGGGAATTCGTTGTTCAGGGGCCGGGGGCGCTGGAGGCCCTTCAACTCCTTTTTACGAATGATTTTTCCGGCATGAGCATAGGCCGGGTCCGGTATACCTTGATGTGCGGCGACGACGGCGGCGTCATCGACGACCTGGTGGTATGCAGGATGGCGGAAACCCGGTATATGCTGGTGGTAAACGCCGCTAACCGGGACAAGGACGCCGCATGGATACGATCCCGCCTGGCTGCCGCATGGATACGAACCCGCCAGACTGCCGGGGTTTCCTTTGAGGATGTCTCCGACTCCCTGGCCCAGATGGCCCTGCAGGGGCCTGAATCGGCGGCCATACTTGCCTCCCTTTCAACAAGCATCCCGGAAAAATATTACACCCTCAGAGAAAACGGAAGGGTTGCGGGTATTGACTGCATCGTTTCACGTACCGGCTATACCGGGGAAACGGGGTTTGAGCTTTACTGCCCGCCGGAAAAGGCGGAAAACTTGTGGGAGGCGCTTCTTGAAGCCGGGCGGGACCGGGGGCTTATCCCCTGCGGCCTTGGGGCCAGGGATACCTTGCGGCTGGAAGCGGCCATGCCCCTTTACGGCCACGAAATGGACGAGTCCGTAACGCCGTTTGAGGCGGGTCTCGGCTTTGCCGTCAAAATGGACAAACCCGGTTTTATCGGGAAGCAGGCCCTTGTTTTGAAGCAGGCCAATCCCTCCCGCGTCAGGGTCGGCCTGCGGGTTACCGGCAAGGGCATAGTCCGGGAAGGGGCGGATCTTTTCTACCAGGGAGCGTTTGTGGGGAAAACCACCTCCGGGACCTTCTGCCCGTATTTGAAAGAAGCCCTGGCTATGGCCCTGATAGACTCAGCCCATGCCGAACCGGGAACCCAGGTAGAAGCGGACGTGCGGGGAAAGCGGCTTGGTGCGGAAATATGCGGCCTGCCCTTTTACCGCAAAGCATGAGCCGGTTCCAAAGCGGAGGACCGGAGGACCGGGGGGAAACTTCCCCCTCCTTAACGTATTATTTGGAGGAATCAAAATGAATTTACCGGAAGAGTTAAAGTACACCAAATCCCACGAGTGGGTACGGATCACGGCGGAGGGCGTTCTTGAAATCGGTCTGAGCGACTTTGCCCAGCAGGAATTGGGAGACATCGTGTTTGTCAGCCTGCCGGAACCGGGAGACAGCCTCAAGGCCGGCGTTTCTTTCGCGGATGTCGAATCGGTAAAGGCGGTTTCGGAGGTTTACAGTCCGGTTACCGGAACGGTAACGGCGATAAACGAAAAAGTTACCGCTTCCCCGGAAAGCATCAACGAATCGCCCTACGAAGCCTGGCTTATCCGTGCCGAAGGGGAGCCCCGCGCGGGAGAACTCCTGAGCGCGGCGGAATACAAAGCCCTGCTTCCCCGTGAATAAGGACGGCGATTATGGGTTCGTATATCCCGAATACCGCTTCCGGCAGGCAGGCCATGCTGGAGGCCATCGGCAGAAAATCTATTGATGAGCTTTTCGCGGCCATCCCACGGGAAGCGCTGGTCAAGGAGCTGCGCCTTCCTTCCGGCATGTCCGAAATGGAGACGGTCCGGAAAATAACCGCGTTAGCGGGCGAAAACAAGGTTTTCCCCGTGTGCTTCCGGGGTGCGGGGGCGTACCGCCACTATATTCCCGCCGCGGTAAAGCGGATAACTGCCAACGAAAGTTTTATCACCGCCTACACGCCCTACCAGGCCGAAATCAGCCAGGGCATCCTTCAATCAATATTTGAATACCAGAGCATGATCTGTGAACTTACCGGCCTTGATGTTTCCAACGCCTCGGTCTACGACGGGGCAAGCGCTGCGGCGGAAGCGGTGAATATGTGCCGGGAGCGTAACAGAAATACGGCGTATGTTTCCGCCGCCGCCCATCCCCAGGTTATCGAAACCGTCAAAACCTACTGCCGGGGACGGGGTGTTCCGGTCGTCCTTGTTCCCGTTGGCGGCGACGGAAAAACCGATCTTGCCGCCCTGGAGCGGGTCTTGAAAAGCGGGGGCAGCGCCGCGTGTTTCTACCTCCAAACCCCGAACTTCTTCGGGCTTATAGAGGATGCCGCCAAAACAGCGGAAATTGTACATGCCGCGGGCGCCCTGCTCGTGGAAGGGGTAAATCCCATGTCCCTGGGCGTACTGGAAAGTCCCGGCGTATGCGGCGCGGACATCGCGGTGGGCGAAGGCCAGCCCCTGGGACTGCCCCTGGCCTTTGGCGGCCCCTACCTGGGCTTTATGGCCTGCAAGAGCGCCCGTATGCGCAGGCTGCCCGGCAGAATCGTGGGCGAAACCACCGATGCGCGGGGGGAACGGGCCTTTGTCCTTACCCACCAGGCACGGGAGCAGCATATACGCCGGGAAAAAGCATCCAGCAACCTGTGTTCCAACGAGGCCCACTGCGCCCTTACCGCGGCGGTGTACCTTGCGGTGATGGGAGAGGCGGGTTTTGCCGAAGCGGGCAGGCAATGCCATGCCAAAGCGGTCTACGCGGCGAAACGGCTTTCCTCCCTTCCTGGGTTTGATCTGGCCTACGGCGGCGAGTTTTTCAATGAATTCGTTACTCACTGTCCCGCGCCGGAAAAGGCGCTCCGCCTTCTTGAGGAACACGGCATCCTGGGCGGCTATCCCCTGCCGGGGAACCGCATCCTCTGGTGTGTTACCGAAGTGAACACAAAAGAAGAAATTGATGAACTCACCGGTATCCTTGATACCAGCCATCACGTACGTTAACGCGGAGGATTCTTATGAAACTGATATTTGAAAAGAGCAGGGAAGGCTTAGGCTGCGGCATCCTTCCCCCCCGCGACGTGCCTGCCGCTCCCCTGCCTGCGTACATGGCGCGGAAAAAACCCGCCCGCCTTCCCTGCCTGGACGAAAACCAGCTATCCCGGCATTACAGCGCCCTGGCAAACCGGGTCTTTGGCATAAACGACGGGTTTTATCCATTAGGTTCCTGTACCATGAAGTACAACCCCAAAGTGAACGAAGAACTGGCAGGGCTTGCGGGCTTTACGGACATACATCCCCTACAGCCGGAACATACCGTGCAGGGCTGCCGTAAGCTCCTGGACCTGGCCGCCGGGTATCTTTGCGAGATAACCGGCATGGACGCCGTGAATTTTCAGCCCGCGGCGGGCGCTCACGGGGAACTCACCGGGCTCCTCCTCATACGGGCCTACCACGAAAGCCGCGGCGAGGGGGCGCGGAAGCAAATCATCGTTCCCGACAGCGCCCACGGCACCAATCCCGCCAGCGCGGGCATGGCCGGCTATTCGGTAGTGAACATCCCATCGGGGCCTGACGGCTGTATAGACCTGGCGGCCTTAAAAGCCGCCGCGGGTCCCGATACCGCGGGGCTCATGCTCACCAACCCGAACACCCTGGGCGTCTTCGACCCGAACATCCTGGAAATAACCCGCATCGTTCACGAGGCCGGGGGGCTCACCTACTACGACGGCGCGAACCTCAACGCGGTTATCGGCATAGCCCGTCCCGGAGATATGGGCTTCGACGTGGTTCACCTCAACCTTCACAAAACCTTCTCCACCCCCCACGGCGGCGGGGGTCCGGGATCGGGCGTTGTGGGCTGTAAAGAGCGCCTGGCCCCCTTCCTGCCCGTCCCGTGCATCGTCATGGAAGGCGGCGATGCGGAACATCCGCAAAGCATAGGCCGGGTGCGGGCTTTTGGCGGCAACTTCCTGGTCGTCGTACGGGCCGCCGCCTACCTCCTGACCCTGGGAAAAGAAAACCTTCCCGAAGTGGCCAGAAACGCGGTGCTTAACGCCAATTACCTGATGGAGCGGCTGCGGGCAAAACTGCCGCCTGAGTATCCGGGCCCCTGTATGCACGAGTTTGTGGTGTCCCTGGAGAAGCTCAAGGCCGGTTACGGCGTTTCCGCCCTGGACTTTGCCAAAGCCCTGCAAGATAAAGGAATGTACCCGCCGACGATCTACTTTCCCCTCATCGTCCGGGAAGCCTTCATGATAGAACCGACGGAGACCGAGTCCAGGGAAACCCTGGACGAAGCCGCGGCGGCCTTCCTTTCGGTGTACGATCAGGCGCTGGCGGACAGCGAAAGCCTCCACGCCGCGCCGCGCACGGCCCCCATATGCAGGCCGGACGAGGTGAAGGCCGCCCGTCAGTCTGTGGTGTGTTTCCGCCGGGATTAGCCCCGCCTATCTAAAGAGCGGTTTGAGCGCCCGGTAGGTTTCCCGGTAGGTTCCAAAGGCATCATCATAGACCGGCTTGACTGCCCCGCGCGGGACAAAGGTCTGTGCAACGCCTACCAGGTCCCGGACGGCTTCCTCCGCCGAGGCATACGCCCCCAGGGCGGCGGCTCCCAGGGCAAGGAGCCCCAGCAATTCCGCCTGAGGAAGGGCCGCTTCCGTCTGAGGAAGGGCCGCTTCCGCCGCCCGGAGCCGGGGAACCAGCACGGGACGGCCCGTAACATCCGCCTTGAGCTGGTTGAGAAAGGCGCTTTCTCCGGGCTTGCCCGTAACCCGCAGGTCTTCCACCGGCGCGCCGTCTTCTTCCATTACAGCGATCACGTCCCGGATGGCGAAACATATCCCCTCGGCAATTGCACGGGCGGCCTCTCCCCTGCCGGTCCCCAGGCCCAGCCCAAAGAACACCCCCCGCGCATGAGGGTCCCAGATAGGCGCCCGCTCCCCGGCCAGGTAGGGCAGAAAGACGAGCCCCCCCGCGCCGGCAGCGGCGGATTCCGCCAGGCCGAAGAACGCGGCGTAGGGCAAGCCGGCCATGCCCAAAAGTTCCCGGCCCCAGGCCAGGGCCTCCCCGGTGGTAGAAACGATCCCGGAAAGATTCCAGTACGGCTTAACCGGATGGCCGTAGCACATGAGCCGGCGGTCGTCAATCCGCCGGGCGGAGCAGAGGTTGATCCCCTCGGAGGTCCCGGACCGGTCGCAGGAGCGGCCCGGACTAACCGCCCCGGTCCCCAGGATGGCGGCAAAGAAATCGGGGCCGCCGGCAATCACCCTCACGGTTGTTTTGAAGCCGAACCGGGCCGCCGCCGCCGGCGTTACCAGCCCGATGACGGCCCCCGGCGTTACAAAGGGGGGGAACTTCTCCGTGTCGAGCCCCAGCGCCGCAAGGGCGCTATCGTTCCAGTACCACGTTTCAAACCCCTGGGAGGGGATCACCGTCCGCGCTTCCCCGGTCAGGGCGCAGGCTAAGTATTCGGGGGCGGACAGAAACCACCGGGTCTTTTCGTAGAGCGCCCTTTCGCGGTTCTTCACCGCCAGGGCCTTGGGGAGGAAGAAGCCGGGGTCCACAAAGCCGCCCATGACGCGGGATACAATCCGGGCCTCCTCTTCGGCCCGGCGGTCCAGCCAGAGCCGGGCGGGAGCCGCCGGCAGGGACAGGCGCCCGCCGGAACAGCCAGGCGTCCCGGTAACCGGCGTCAAAGTCGGCCCGTTGCCGCTGATAACTATCCCTTCCACCGCCGCAAGACACGGGGCGCCAAGCCGGGCAGCCGCATCCTCAAAAGCCCGGAGCCACCGGCCCGGCTCGGCGCTGGGGCTGCGTCCGCCCCCCAAAGGCAGGCTCACGAAACGCCCTCCCGCCCCGTCATACCGCGCCGCACCCGCCTTAAACGTAGAAGTCCCAATATCAATAACCAACAGCACCCTTTGCCTCCAGGTTGAATATACCCAACTCACGGCCAGGGGGGAAAGTTTGAGCGCCCGGTGTGCGGCTTGAAAAGCCCGGTGCACGGGTCGTAAAGCGCGGCGCGGGAGCCGAAAAGCGCGGCGCGGGAGCCGAAAAGCGCGGCGCGGGAGCCGGAAAGCGCGGCGCGGGAGCCGGAAAGCGCGGCGTACGGGTCGTAAACCCAGGTTTACGAGAAGCAAAAGTAGTTTTGCGCGCGGCAAAAGTAGTTTTGCGATCAAAAAACCCAGGGTTACAAGACGTAAAGAGCGGTCCGCGGACGCGGGAGAAGGGTCCGCGCCTGCGGGAGAGAGCGGTCCGCGCATCGCGGAGAGCGGCCCCGTAACGGCGCAGGCGCCTACGCGATCACGGTAGGCGCCTACGCGATCACGGGAGGCGCCTACGCGGACGCGGGAGGCGCCTACGCGATCACGGGAGGCGCCTACGCGATCACGGGAGGCGCCTACGCGATCACGGGAGGCGCCTACGCGATCACGGTAGGCGCCTACGCGATCACGGGAGGCGCCTACGCGATCACGGGAGGCGCCTACGCGGACGCGGGAGGCGCCTCCCGTACCGCCGGAGGCAGGGGCCTGCGGCTTGGAAAGAGCGATGTGCGATCAGAAAAGAAAGGGTTGGGATCAAGAAACCCAGGGGTGGGATCAAAAAACCCAGGGTTGCCCACCGCGGAGGCAGGTCCGCGGCGCGCGGAGGCGGCGCGGGGGGATGGCGGGCGGTGAAGCGCCATGAAGGCGCCCCCGGCAAAACCAGGGGGCGGTTGTTTCCTATTTTGTGTTTGCCTTCTTCCGCTTCGCCGCCGTGATGCGCGCCAAATCCGATACCGCATGGATCAGGTCCCCGTCTTTCGCGAGTTCCTCAACAGGCCCAGGCAGACGGTAGGTCCAGTTAAACGGATCAACGACGCCCGGCACGTTAATACGCTCGGAAGCGGGATCCGCGGCGTACCACCGGGACGACAGGTGAAGCAGGTCCTGAATCAGGAAGACCCGGAACCGGGAAGCGGCGGCGGCCATCTTTTGCAGCAAAACCCTGGCGACCCCGGGGTTATAGGTGCGGGGCAGGGACGGATAGCCGATAAGGTTACAAATGCCCTGCTGATCGGCTTCCCGCTCCCACCATTCCCGCAGGGTGGAACTATCGTGAACCGCCGCGGTACAGACGCTCAATTCGGGGTAGTCCTCGAAGGGTACGAAGGGTTCCCCCGGTTTGTCCCACTCCCGGTGCCAGCGGACGACCCTAAGCCCCAGGATTTTGAGCCGCGTAAGGACACGGGGAACGCAGTCCGGGACGGCTCCCAGGTCTTCCGCACAGGGCAGCATAGAAGAGGAATCGCGGAGGACTGAAAGGAGCTTCTTTCCCTGTTTTTCCCAGATCTTTTCCGAATCGGCGCGGT
Source organism: Treponema sp. (assembly GCA_031278025.1). Next base: position 7,502 of record JAITLF010000162.1, on the reverse strand, counting down.
GTTTTACCAGCAGTTCTTCCAGCGGGGACTTTTCCGCCCCGGAAAGAGAGGCGTAGGCGCGGGAATCCCGGTAATGCCAGACCGGGGAGAACGTGCCCTTCTCGTACTCGAAGAAGATGCGGTTATGCCAGGCGTTGAAAAGGCAGGTTTGAGCGGCGGGGTGAAGCCCCAGGGCGGCAATATCTTTTTCTCCCCGGATAGCGTCTTTGAAAAGCCACAGTTCCTCGCCGCCTATGCGGTTCAGGGCGGCGGAAAAAACCTTTCCCGCCTCGGCGGCGATTTCCGACTCCGTGTATGCCCCGCCCCAGTTGTCCCGCAGCGCGTCCCAGACCGCTCCGGTGGGAATGTGGGGCTGGGACATCCAGCGTACACGGCTATCGTCGAAGCCCAGAACGGAAAGTTCAGCCCTGGTTACGGGGACGGCGGGGACAAACCGGCCTAAGGCGGCGGTATACTCCTTCCGGGGACTGGCCCATATGCGGAAGAAGCCGAGGACATGATCGATACGGTACGCCTGATAGTATTTCTCAGCCGCTTTAAGGCGCTGCCGCCACCAGAGGTAATCCGTTTTTGCCAGGGCCTCCCAGTTGTATGTCGGGAAGCCCCAGTTCTGTCCGCCGGGACTGTACATATCCGGAGGCGCCCCGGCGGACATTTCGGTATGGAAGTAGTCAGGGTGCGCCCATACGTCGCAGGAATCCTCGTTGATAAGGATGGGCAGGTCCCCTTCAAGGATTATGCCCCGTGCGGCGATTTCCCCGGCGGCTTTATGGAACTGGGCATCCAGTGCTTGCTGAAGCCATGCCCAGAAGCGGTGTTCATCCCGGAGTGCGCCGTCGTTCCAGAGGGCCTCAATTTCCTCCGGCGTTACCTGCCGGAAGGAGGGCCACTCCTGCCAGCTCTTCCCGCCGTTTGCTTCCTTGAGCCGCCGGTATACGGCGTATTCCTTTATCCAGGGGTTCTGGGCTATCCAGTTTCCCAGGTCGCCCGTTTCCGCCTGAGCGGCTATGTTCTCTTTATTGGCGGCATAGATTTCCCGGAGCAGGCCCAGCTTTGCCCGGAGTATCTTTTCAAAGGGGAACCGTTTTTCACCGTCAAATTCCTGCCTCATGGCGTTGACCTTTTGGAGAATTTCCGGAGGCCCGGAGCGGGCTTCCGGAAGCTCGCCTATCCGCAGATACAGGGGGTGAAGGGCGAACACCGTAAGGGCGCTGTAGGGGGAACTTTCATAGCCCGTATCGTTAACCGGCAGTATCTGGATCAGGCCGATTCCCATTTTGCCGCATAATCCGGCAAATTCAACCAAATCCGGAAATTCCCCGACGCCGGCGCTCTCCTTGCTCCGCAGTGCCCCTACCGGGACCACTGTACCGATTAGCCGTTTTACGGCGCTTTTTGTCCGCTGTGTTTTAGCCATGACATACCTCTATCCTTTATTCAATTTTTTCCCTACGCAGTGCCAACCGGAGGATGTTCAAATTTTAATTTATTAAAAAATAACATGACCTTTCGGCCATGTTATTCCCGCGCGGCTCCAAGTTATGCTGTTGGGACAAAGTCCCCTCAACTCCGAAAAAACATTTTTACCCATCCGCCCGCAAGCCTCACGCATCAAACGCGGCGCGCTTCAAGCGGCCGGTCCGCTCAACGGGGACTACCGTTGTACCCGGCCCGATGCGTTTCCTGCCGCAAGGGCTTCGATTTCCGCAAGACTGATGATATTGAAGTCATGTTCAATGGTGTGTTTAAGGCAACTCGCGGCAACGGCAAAATTGACGGCCTTCTGATCATCCCAGCCTTCCAGCTGAGAGTAGATCAGGGCGGCGCCGAAACTATCGCCTCCGCCGACCCGGTCCACGATGCGGACTGAGTAATCGGGGCCGAAAGAGGCGGCGCCGGACTTCCCGTCGTAGAGCATGCCCGACCACTTGTTGTCGCTGGCGGAAATGCTGCCCCGGAGGGTAACGGCCACTTTCTGAAACCCGAACCGGTCCGTAAGCTGCTTTGCCACCGAGACATACCCCTCGTGGCTTAAAGCGCCGGCATTGATGTCCGTATCCGCAGCGCGTATACCGAAAACATCGGCGGCATCTTCCTCGTTGGCGATGCATACATTCACCTGGGACATGAGTTCTCCCATAACCTGGCCCGCCTTCTCCCTGCTCCACAGCTTCTTCCGGTAGTTGAGATCGCAGCTTACCGGAACGCCCAGCTTCTTCGCCGCCCCCAGGGCTTCTTTACACAGTTGGGCGCAGTTGTCGCTTAACGCCGGGGTAATGCCCGTAAAATGGAACCAATCCGCCCCTTTAAGCAGGGTCTCCCAGTCAAACTCGCCGCTCTTTGCCTCCATAATAGCCGAATGCGCGCGATCATAGATGACCTTGGACGCCCGTTGCGAAGCGCCTTTTTCCACAAAATAAATGCCCAAACGCTCACCGCCCCGCAGAACCCCTGAGGTGTCCACCCCAAAACGCCGGAGCTCGTTGACCGCCGACTGGCCTATCTCGTGAGAGGGAACCTTGGTAACATACGCGGCGTTGACCCCGAAATGAGCAAGACTTACCGCCACATTTGCCTCGCCTCCTGCATAGGAAGCCTCGAACTCCGAAGCCTGAAGAAGCCGCAGATAGCTCTTAGGATTCAGGCGCATCATGATTTCTCCGAAACAAACGACCCGTTTCATGCGTATCTCCTTAATTTTCGCGAATTATAACTCTAATTTTTCGGGGGGGTCAAGGGTTCGCGTTGCTTCACGAAAAGTAAATGCGCTTGCCCTGACGCAGTTAAGCAGTTAGTGGGGTCCTGCCCCTGTTGGCCATATTATTCATACGCCGCGGGTCCTTAATCTTTGGCTTTCGGTGCGAATTTGGCGAATTTTGCGTGAAAGACAATGTTGATGATTCCTACCGGACCGTTCCGCTGTTTCGCTATAATCAGTTCCGTCGGTATCGTCCCCGGCCCTATTTCGACTTCGCCGTTGCTTGGCTCCACCTTCCGGTCCCGGTGCAGGAAGATAACCAAGTCCGCGTCCTGTTCTATAGATCCTGATTCCCTCAAGTCCGCCAGTCCGGGCCGCCCCGCATGTTCCCCGCTCCGTTTGCCCTCTACTTCCCGGCGTACCTGGGAAAGGGCCACTATGGGGATACCCAGTTCCCGTGCAAGACTCTTGAGGGACCGGGATATTTCCGCCACTTGCTCATGCCGGGGAAGCTGGGAGTTCTCCGAGGAGATGAGGGTAAGATAATCAATAAAGATGATCTCCACCTTCTGTTGAGATCGGAGCCGCCGGGCTTGAGAGCGGAGGTCCAGGAGCTTCATGTTCGGCATATCCACGATGTACAGGGGCGCCTCGTAGATTTTCCCCGCAGCATCCAGAAGTTTCGAGAATTCCGAAGGTTTCAGTTTCCCAAGCCGTAAGGAGTTGGATTCGATATTCGCCTCTCCCGAAATAAGCCGCTGGACCAGGGCCACGTCAGACATTTCCAGGGTAAAAAAAGCGGTGGAGACTTTCTGGTGTATGGCGATGTTCGTCGCCATGGTTAGGGCCAGGGCGGTTTTCCCAATGGACGGACGGGCGCCTATGATGATCAGTTCCGAAGGCTGAAACCCGGAGGTATACTGATCCAGGTCGTCAAACCCGGAAGGAACGCCGGTGTACTGGCTTTTTGAATGATACCGGCTTTCGATGATGTTAATGACCGGCGGAATGATTTCCTTGATGCTCTTGAAGGTGAGGGTTTGCCGCGAGTCGGTAAGTTCAAAGATACGCTGCTGGGTTTCCTCCAGGATAATTCGGGATTCCTGAGACTCATCAAAGGACTTTGCGACAACCTCGTTGGAAACCCGTATCAGGGAACGCCGGAGGGAACCGTCCTGAACGACTTTCGCGTAATACTCAATGTTGGCGGTGGTTGGCACCACGTTGGTCAAAGACGCAACGTAGGCCGGCCCTCCCGCCCCGTCGAGTTCGCCGGTTCTCCGGAGTTCCTCGACTATGGTGATAATATCCGCCTTCAGCCCCTGATCGGAAAGGGTTCTGATAGCCTCATAGACCCGGCGGTTCCGGTTGATATAGAAATCGCCGGGCTTGAGGTACTGCATGGCAACGGGAACAGCATCACTATCAAGGAGCATAGCCCCCAGCGTCGCTTTTTCCGCTTCTTCATTGTGAGGAGGTATTTTGTCTTTGAGTCCCGCTGCCATAGGATCCTGGGAGTTTGTGGGCTTACCCTAACGAGGGAACCGCCTGTTTCCCGTTCCGGGGATTACGCCTGGCCTGAAGTCCCGGCGGCGGGATCTTCAGCCGGCGCTGTCTCGACCGCCTGTCCTGCAACATGCTCTCCATGACGCCGCCTGTCCTTCCGTACCGGGGCGGGGTGTTTGGGTTCGCTCTTAATAACCTGGGCTTCTACGGTCAGTCCGACTTCCGCAGCGGCGCTTTCGTAGAGCTTGATCGCCACCTTGTACTTGCCTACGCTCTTAAAGCTGTTGCCGGGTAATTCCACCCGCTTCCGTTCCGTGGGGAAACCCTGCCTGGTAAGCTCGTCCGCCACCATCTGGCTGGTAACCGCGCCATAGAGCTTGCCGTTGGCTCCGGCAGGCATGGTAATAACCAGTTCCAGGGCTTCCAGTTTTTCTCTCAGCCCTGCGGCATCCTGGCGTTTCGCGGATTTACGAGCTTCGATTTCTTCCCGCCGGGCCTCGAACTTCTTGATGTTCTTTTCCGTATACGGTAACGCTATGCCCCGGGGAAAAAGATAATTCCGGGCATACCCTTTGGCTACGTCTTTGACATCCCCTTCTTCTCCCAGGGTGTTCAAATCCTTGTTCAAAATTACTTTCATGTTCCAAGCTCCTTGTGCAGTACGGACCCTAACCCGAACCCGGTACGGACACAGCCGCGCCTTCGCCGGATTCACATCCCCGGAGTAGAGGATGGTCCTTTGATTTTTGGCGTCCGAAAGGGCGCCCAATTTTCGGCGATACCCAAAAGGATTAGACATCCTAACAGTACCGCGTTAATTCCGGGACTAACGATCAACAAAAACAAGAGGACCTTTAGGACCAGCCTCATGAAGGGCGAAAGGTTTGCCCGGATAACAAAATACGCCGCTATTCCGCCGCCCTGGGCCAGGTACAGGATACCGCAGATAACCATACCGTTCCAGGCAACGATTTCCAGGGGCGCTATTCCCCATTTCGTTCCCGCGAGAATGGCAAGGAGCGAAAAGGACAGAACCCAGATGAACCCCGAAGGGACATGGAAATCTACAGGAGCGAAATTACGCATTTCTCCGTGCGAATTAGGCAACGTCTCACTGGATCCCGTTCCGCCTCTCCGTCTCCGGCGAAAAACCCAAACCAGAACCAGGGCGAGTTGACGGTTAACGAAGAAGAAAACCATAAAGGATGCCATCACCCCGCCACGCAGGGCCGAAAAGATCAGGGTATCAATGATAAAGTCCGGCGTCAAATACTGTTCCAAAAGGGACTGCTCTACCACATCCGCCCCGGCGGATGCCGTATACAAGGCCGACAACGCCTCAGCCTGGGTACGGATAAAACCGTTAAAACCCGTATTCTGACGAAGGGAAGCTATTAAGGGCAGAATCAAGAGGCTGGCAACACAGGACGCGATTACAAAACGGTATACCCCAGGGATACGCGCCGGTGAATACTTTCCCAGCGCTTCACCGGCATCCTTGAAAGAAGGAGCCATCATCCAGGTAAAAGCCCCGGCAGCCAGGGCGAAATGCACAATACCCCCGATAACCTGTTCCCCGGAATAGGGAGAAAAAACAGCCGCCCCCGCCGACAAAAGACCATTCCCCGCCGTCGCTAAAGCCAAACAAACCCATGCGGCCCTAAAACCGTACCCCGCCGCCATGATGCCCAGGGGCAGTAAATACAAAAACCCAAAAAGCCAAAAACGGGCCAGGAAAACACAGGCAACCGCTCCTATCAAAACAGGTATGTGGGGGGGCATCATGACAGCCGGCTCTATCTATTCGGCAACGAAGGGAAGCAAGGCGATGATCCTGGCCCGCTTAATAGCCACCGCCAGAGCCCGCTGATGTTTCGCGCATGTCCCGGTAATCCGGCGGGGCAGTATCTTTCCCCGGTCAGTGATAAACCGGCGCAGCACATCCGCATCTTTGTAGTCTATCTTCAGCTTTTGGGTGCAGAATTTGCAGACTTTCTTTTTGAAAAAAATCTTTCCTTTACCGCCACCGCCGCCACCACCTGCGCTACGGCCTTCTCCATCCCGGCTATCCTGCTGGCTTTCCGCGCCCCGGTCCTGCCGGGGATGCTCGTTTTCTGCATATTTCGCATCAGACATATTTGCTCCTTGAATCTTAAAATCACTATCCCGGCATTAAACAACGCTGCTAAACCGGTTAAAACGGAATGTCATCGGCAAAACTATCATCGCCACGAGGATGCCCGCTGTCCCGTGAAGGCCGTTCCGCTCCGCCCTCGTTCCGGTGCTCCTGATACCCCCCGCCCGAAGTGTAGCCGCCACCCGGAGTGTAGCCACCACCGCCGCCGCCAGGCCCTCCGCCGAGAAGCTGAAGGTTATTCGCGACAATCTCGACCTTAGAACGGTTCTGGCCGTCCTGCTCCCAGCGGTCCTGGCGGAGTTCGCCGTCTATTCCCACCTGTTTTCCCTTTACCAGGTACTGATTCAGGGCCTCTCCCTGCCGTCCCCAAAGAACGATGTCGAAAAAATTCGCCTCGTCTACCCATTGCTCGCCGGACTTACGCCGGCGGTTAATGGCAAGAGAGAACTTACATACCGCCTGACCTCCGGCGGTATACTTGAGTTCCGCATCCCGAGTCAACCTTCCTACCAGTACGACATGATTAATATCCGCCATAGATGCCTCCTATTGTTCCACCTTAACGAAAAAATATTTAAGGAGGTTTGTGTTGAGTTTGAAAATCCGATCAAGGACGGTGATTTTTTCCGGATCGGTCTTAAGGGTGTAGAGGACATACCGTCCCCTCCGCCGCTTTTTGACTTCGTAGGCCAGGTCCCGGTCACCGATTTCATCGGTCTTTTCGATCCCGGCCTCATGAGAACTCAGGTCGGTTTGCAATTGCTCCCGGCCTGCCTGATACAGGTCTTCTTCCAGCGGGAAGATGACCGTCAGTTCATACTGACGCATAGGTCCTCCTTACGGACTAAAAAATTGGCCCATCCCAGGGACGGACAAAGAGGTACGTCTTTGTATCCCATCTCCGGGGTTCTCGTCAAGGCGCCCTGCCAGGCGGCCCGCCAGGCGGACGCAATTTACCGTTACCACAAACCGGACCGCAGGACGGGTTATCGCCAGAGGGAGGGACAGAGATTGCAGATACGCGCGCTCTGGGTATTGTTTTTTGGGGGTTCCGCGCTATAATAAGTACTAGCGCATTACCGAAAAGAGGAGCGAATGATGATTGATAGGTTGAAGATGCCGGCCCCCCCGCCGCGAAAAACGGGCGATAAGTTACCCCCC
>JAITLF010000146.1 GCA_031278025.1 Treponema sp. | reverse complement strand
GGGCCGAAGCGCCGGACCCGCTTCCCGAAGCGAAAGACCCAGGTCTTGAAGTTCCGGACCTCTCTCCGGGCTCCGCAAACCTGGGTTTTCTTCGCGCAAAAACACTTTTGCGCGGCACAAAAACACTTTTGCGCGCCGCACGCCCTCGCCTGCCGCGTCCGCGCCCTCGCCTGCCGCGTCCGCGCCCTCGCCTGCCGCGTCCGCGTAGGCGCCTGCCGCGTTGCCAAACCCAAGTTTTTTGATCGCAAAACCACTCTTCCAAACCGCGGGCCCTGTCTCAGGCGTTATGGGGGCTCCGCCCCCGGACCCCCGGACCCCCGGACCCTCCATCCACACGGCGGCTGTTTTATGGGTGGATTGTTTTGCTATACTTTTCCCATGAAATCATCATTTTTTGGCGACCGGCAATTCTTCAAGCTGCTTTTTACGCTGGCTATTCCCATCATGTTCCAAAACCTGGTGAATTCCCTGGTGAACATGATCGATACGGTGATGATAGGCCAGCTTGGGACGGTGGAAATCGCCGCCGTGGGCTTGGGCAATCAGTTTTTCTTTTTATACAATATGATCCTTTTTGGCATCTGTAACGGCGGCAGCATCTTTACCGCCCAGTTCTGGGGCAAACACGATATTTTGGGGATACGGAAAAATGTGGGCCTGTGCCTGACCCTGGGGTTGAGCGTGGGGATTCTGTTTACCCTGGCCGCCCTGTCTGTCCCGCAGGGCATCATCGGCGTATATTCCCAGGACCCGCGGGTGATCCGCGCCGGAAGCGCCTACCTGAGCGCCCTGGTCCCGGCCTTCATCCCCTATGCGGTGAGTTTTGTGTTCGGTTCCGCCTTAATCTCCACCGAGCATGTCCGCCTTCCTATGACGGCAACCCTCATCGCCCTGTCCTTGAACGGGGGGCTAAACTACCTTTTCATTTTCGGCGCGGGTCCGGTCCCGGCCCTGGGGGTGAAAGGCGCCGCCATTGCCACGGTTATCGCCCGGATCACCGAGATGTGCATCCTGACCGGCGTAAGCTACCTCCGGCGTTACGCCCACGCCGGCCCCCTCCGGGAGCTTTTGGGCTTCAACCTGCCGTATTTCGGGCGGTTCCTCAGAATAGCCGCCCCGGTGATGATCAACGAGCTTATCTGGTCGCTGGGGGTCAACACCCAGAACCTCATCTTTGCCCGGACCCATACGGACGCGATTGCCGCGTTCAACATTACCAACACGGTTTCCCAACTGACCTGGGTGGTGTTCATGGGCCTGGGAAACGGCGCCGGAGTTCTTATCGGCAAAAAGATAGGTGAGGGAAACGAAACCGCCGCCCGGAATTACGCCGGCTGGATAACCAGATTTGCCCCCCTTCTGGCGGCGGGAGTGGCCGTGTTCCTCCTTCCCTTGTCCCGGCTGCTGCCCTTCCTCTTCAAGGTAACCGACGGGGTGCTGGCCAACACGACCGGCATGTTCATCATCCTGGTCTGCTCCTATCCCTTCCGGGCCTTTAACATGACTATGGTGGTAGGAGTCTGCCGGGCCGGGGGGGATACGATATTTTGCGCGTTCTATGATTTGCTTTTCATGTGGTGCGTCGCCCTTCCCCTGGCGGCGGCGGCAAGTTTTGTCTTCCATGCCCCGGTTTGGATCATCTACCTCTGCGTTGTTTCGGAAGAGCCGCTGAAGATGCTCCTGGGTTTCTTGCGCCTTCGGTCGGGAAAATGGCTGCGCCACGTAACCGGAGGCGGCTGACCGCTGACCCCCGCCGGCCAGGCCGGCGGAAGGCGGGACTATGCTACGTAACTTTCCAGCAGGCGTTTGCGGGAAGGATGCTGAAGCCGCTTGAGGGCTTTCTTCTCGATTTGCCGTATTCTTTCTTTGGTTAGGTTGAAGCGGTCTCCGATTTCCCGCAGGGACAGGGGGGTCCTTTTCCCCAGGCCGAAGCGGAACCTGATGATCTCCGCTTCCTTTTGATTGAGGGTGTCCAGTACCGCCTCAATATCGCTGTGCATGACCGCATCCATGGCGCATTCATCCGGGGACTTGTAATCCTGGTCCTCGATGAAATCCCCCAGGGTGGAAGAATCTTTTTCGGTGTACACCGGACTTTCCAGGGAAACCAACTCCCGGCTGATGTTGATGATGTCCGTAACATGATCGGGACCCATGCCCAGCAGTTTGGCGATTTCGTTGATTTCAGCCTCGGCGCTGTTCCCGTCCTGAACCAGTTTGCGGGCTTTCTCAATTTGTACCAGCTCGTTCGCCCGGTTAAGCGGCAGGCGTATCATTCTCGACTTTTCGCAGATGGCCTTGAGGATAGCCTGCCTGATCCACCACACCGCGTAAGAAATGAAGTGATACCCCTTTTCCACATCGTAGCGCTTGATAGCGTTCATAATGCCGATATTTCCTTCGCTGATAAGGTCCGAAAGGGGAATGCCCTGCCCCTGATATTTCTTTGCTACATTCACCACAAACCGCAGATTGGCCTTTACGAGCCTATCCTGGGCGGCCTTATTCCCCTTCACCGCATCCCTGGCGATGGCATCTTCTTCTTCTCTGGTCAAAAGAGGGATTTTGTTGATCTCCTTGAGGTATATCGAAAGGATGTTCTCATCCGCATGATACTTCTGCTCAATCCGGTTATTCTTTCTCGCCTTGGTCCCTGTCATGTATTCTCCTCATTTAATGGGTTGTTACTTATTTTATAAGCAGTTTTCATGCCAAACCTAAGAATTCAGAGAAAAACCGGCTGATTTTCCTTTCTTTTAATTCCTTGCTATATAAGGAATTACGAGAGCCCAGAGTATTTTTTGCACGGCGTTTTCTTTACAGCACGGGTAACGTTTCTAATGAAACCCGGATCATCCCCAATATAACCCATATCGTGAAAATGAACCCGATAATTGTATCGAAATGCCACAAACGATTGAAAAGCGCCGTATTCCGGGTCATTTCGACGCATCCCGGCTTCCCGAAGGTTTACAGCAGCCTTCCGTGTAATCGGACGGCATGTTTTTTCAGGGACAGGTATTGTTTTTCTATGGTTTCGCGGTATATTCAATACCAGAGGAGCGAATGATGATTGATTGGGCCCCCCCGTTGCGAAAAACGGGCAATAAGTTACCCCCC
>JAITLF010000137.1 GCA_031278025.1 Treponema sp. | reverse complement strand
TTCGAATCCCTCTCTCTCCGAAACGGCAGAGCATTGCCGGTAAATTGCTTTCGTTGAGAAAACGGCTAATACAAGCGTGTCCAGGGAGGGATTCGAACCAAAGCGATCATACGTATTTTGGTAAGTTTTTTTTGGAGAGATGACCGAGCGGCCGATGGTGCACGATTGGAAGTCGTGTGTACCCGTAAGGGTACCGAGGGTTCGAATCCCTCTCTCTCCGGAAGAGTATGACATATCCGAATACATGGGGGATTCGAACCGGAGTGCTCTGTGATAAAGCCAAGGCGGAGCCTTGACAAATAAAACCGGCGCAGGACGCGCCGGGGAGCGCGGAGGCGGGCTGAAAAGAGCTTGCAGGATGCAAGCGACTGGAAGCCGAATCCCTCTCTCTCCGTAAAAGCACCCTTGCCAAAGGCAGCCTATCATCAATCTATAACAGAGTGTAGAGAGGGAACCCGCAGAAATTGCGGGACGGTGGCGTAGAAGCGGACGGAGTATGATGGTCATACTCCGTCCGTATGTTTTATTTAAAAGTCGAGCCTGTAATTAGTTTAGCAATTGTATATTTACGTAGACAAAAACGTATATAAAAAACATAAATACCTTAAATACGCATAAAAAACTTAATTACCTTCGGAAAATTTTCCGGGGGTATCCCTCCACCATTTTTACCGGGGGTCTGGGGGGCCCCCTGGCCTCCCAGCAGGGGTCCGGGCAGCGCCCCGCTCTGGCAAAACACGCGTTGCACGAGTATACTGGGCGGCAGGAGCAGGCATGATGAGAGGGAAATCGTTGTTGAATGGAATCGCGTCGTCCGAAGGGAAAAATCGCCTTGTCCCCCTTTACGGGAACGAGGGCGTTGAAGAAGCTGCGGGCCGCTACGCCGGCCTCGTCGAGGGGATGCTGCAATTCGCCGGCACCCCCGCGCGGGGACCCGTCGGGTTTTCACGGGATACGCCGGTCCGGGACTTTCCCGAAACCGCCGGGGATCTCCGGCTTTTTACCGCACCGGGGCGTACCGAGTTGGGGGGGAATCACACGGATCACAACCAGGGAAACGTCCTGGCCGCCTCCATTCAACTGGATCAGGCTGCCGTTGCCGCCCCCCGGAAGGACGGGATCGTGGTGTTCCGTTCCACGGGTTACCCAGACGCGGTTGTTAATCTGCATGACGGTCTTGAGCCGGTCGGCGCGGAAACGGGAACCACCGAGGCGCTGATCCGGGGGATCGCCGCGGAGTTTATACGCCGGGGAACCGCCGTCCGGGGTTTTACCGCCAATGCCGCATCCCTGGTGCTTTCAGGGTCGGGGCTCTCGTCTTCCGCTGCCGTGGAAGTCCTCATCGGCAGGATCTTCGATAACCTCTACGGCGGGGGCAAACGTTCCGCGCTGGAACTTGCCCAGATAGGCCAACGGGCGGAAAACCGCTTCTTCGGCAAACCCTCCGGCTTGATGGATCAGGCCGCCTGCGCCCTCGGCGGGGCGGCGGCCATTGATTTTCAACAGGCCGATCATCCCCGGATTACCGCCGTCCCCTTCGATCCCGCTGCCGCCGGCTATGCCTTGTGCATCGTGGATACCAAGGGGAGCCACGCCGATCTAACCGGGGATTACGCCGGCATTCCCCATGAGATGAAGGCGGTAGCCCGGTTCTTCGGGAAGACGGTGCTTCGGGAACTGGACGTGGAAACGGTGCTGGCGCAGGCGGGGGGGATACGGCAAGCCCTGGGGGACCGGGCCTTGCTCCGTTCCCTGCATTTTTTTCGGGAAAACGAGCGGGTTGACGCCATGCTGAAGGTTCTGCAAGAGATGGAAGCTCCGAAATCCGCGGAGGATAATCGGGAAACGCAAATGAGCCGTTTTCTTGCGCTGGTCAACGAATCGGGGGATTCTTCCTGGGAGCTGCTGCAGAACATCTTTGCCCCCCGCAACCCGCGGGAACAGGCCCTGGCCCTGGCCCTGGCGCTTACCCGCGAATTCTTCGATAAACGGGATAAAGAGGGTGAGAAGGGAGCGAAGGGTGAGAGCCGCGGGAAGCGCACCCGCGGCGCCTGCCGGGTCCACGGGGGCGGTTTTGCCGGAACCATTCAGGCGTACATCCCCCCCGGCGTCCTGCCCGCCTACCGGTCTACAATGGAAGCCCTCTTCGGCCCCGGCGCGGTAACGGAACTGCGCATCCGCCCCATAGGCGCGGTGGAACTTTACCTGTAGGAGGCCCGCATGCGGAAGGACTCCTTTCAGCTTGACGCCATCCGGGAAGCCTTTAGCTACCGGAACCGCTTTGCCGGGCGCACCATGGTCTTTAAGATCGATTTCCCCCTTACCGGGGACCCGGCCTTTCCGTTCCTGATGCGGGATTTGGCGCTGGTGGCCAAGTCCTCCTGCCGGGTTGTGATTGTACCCGGCGCGAAGGAATGGATAGACGCGGTACTGGAGGAATACGGCATCGTATCGGAATACGCCGAGTCGGGGTGCGCCGGGGAAAATCGAATCACCACCGGCGCGGCCATCCGCTTTGTGGAAATGGCCGCCTTCCATGTGGCGACCCGTTTCATGACGGGTCTTTCGGTGGACCGGGTAGACGCGGTGATAGGCAACTTTGTCCGCGCCCGCGGTCTTGGGGTGGTAAACGGCGTGGACATGGAGCATACGGGCCGGGTGGACAAGATATTCACCGAATCCATCACCCGGATTCTGGACCAGGGGATGATCCCCATCCTCCCCTGCATCGGCTGGAGTCCCGCGGGCAGGCCCTACAATGTGCCGGGCGACGAGATCGCCCTGGCCGCCGCGTCGGCCCTGGGCGCGGTAAAGCTCTTCATCGTCTCCGCCCATGCCGGAATCCGGCAGGAAAACTACCGTATCCCCGCAGGCATCGCGGTAGATGGGACCGGACGCGTCGGCAACCTAACCCCCCAGGAAACGGAAGCGGTCCTGGCGGAAAACCGCTTCCGTTTTCCGGGGGGCGGCGGCCTTCACACGGACAAGCCCCTGCGCGATTTGCGCCTGGCCCTTAGGGCATCCAGGGCGGGGGTAGACCGGGTGCATCTGATAGACGGGCGGGAAAGCGGCATCCTCCTTCGGGAACTCTTCTCAAACCGGGGCGCGGGGATCATGGTCTACCGGGACGAATACGAATCCATCAGGTCCCTCAAATCCCAGGACATTCCCGATATTCTCAGGATCATGGAACCCCTCATGGCCCGCGGCGCCCTTATCAGACGGAACAGCGAGGACATCCAGGACAAGAAGGAAGACTACGTGGTGTTCGAGATTGACGGTTCCATCCACGCCTGCGGCGCCCTCCATGATTGGGGAGAAGGCCAGGGAGAAATCGCCGCCATTGCCACGGATACCGTCTATGCGGACATGGGCCTGGGCCGCCGCATCGTCAACTACCTGATAGACCGGGCGGGGAAGCAGGGGTTACGCCGAGTTTTCGTCCTTACCACCGGTACCCGCGACTGGTTTGAATCCCTGGGCTTTACGGAAAGCCCGGTGGAAAGCCTTCCCCCGGAAAAACAGCAGAAATACGACCGGGCCCGGAAGAGCAAGGTGTTCGCACGGGAGCTGTAAACCCGCCGGGTATTGTTTTTCGGGTGGTGATCTAGAAAGTATGATAAAGGGGTAATGACAACAGAGGCACAAAGAAATACTATGAAATTATGCTAATAACCATAGAAATCAAATGCCCCCATTGCCACAGCCCGAAC
>JAITLF010000106.1 GCA_031278025.1 Treponema sp. | reverse complement strand
AAAGGCTCCCGTTTCGATCGGAAAGGCTCCCGTTTCGACCGGGAATGCTCCCGTATCGATCGCAAAGGCTCCCGTTTCGATCAGAAGGGCTCCCGTTTCGATCGCACAGGCTCCCGTGTTGATCAGGAATGCTCCCGTTTCGATCGGAAAGGCTCCCGTATCGAGCGCAAAGGCTCCCGTTTCGAGCGCAAAGGCTCCCGTTTCGACCGGAAAGGCTCCCGTATCGATCAGAAGGGCTCCCGTTTCGAGCGCACAGGCTCCCGTTTCGATCAAGAATGCTCCATTGCTGATTAAGAATGCTCCATTCCTGATCAAGAATGCTCCATTGCTGATTAAGAATGCTCCATTCTTGATCAGGAATGCTCCATTTCTGATCAGGAACGCTCCATTCTTGATCAGGAACGCTCCATTTCTGATCAGGAATACTCCCGTTTCTGATCAGGAAGGCTCCCGGTTCGATCGGAAAGGCTCCAAGTCTGATCGGATTTACTCCATATCTGAGCCGGAAAGGCTCTGTTGACATTGGTTTCAAGGCTAACGGTTTGAAACAGCCTCAGGGGACTATTATTGGGTCCGGGATATCCTAAGGGGTAATTGCGTAAGAGCCTGTTGTGCGAAGCGCAGCGGTTTCTACTGCGGGGGGTTCCCGGCGGCGTGTCAAGCTAAAGAGGGGTGGATACGGCCGGCTGCGCGAACACGATGGTTCTTTCCCCGTTGAGGAAACCGGCTAAAGGTTTGCCTCCCCAAAAAGGGCGAAAAACCCGGCGTGTTCAGCCCCAAACCCGGCGACAACAGACTGGGTAAGGACATCCTTCCCGAATGGGGGATAGGCATCAGCCTTGATGCGGGTTCCGTAAGAAACAGCTAATTTCTTATAAAACAATGAATTAGCGTTTTTATGAAATCATATAAGAAATTATGTACGATGATGCCCGCAAGGCCGGAATTTTGTAATTCATTATACTACAAAGAATTAACGGTGTTTTTTCATCATTCTTCGCGGATTCCCATATATGATTTTATAACTATCTTTTTCTTTTCCTGAATACGGAATAGAATACCGTTATCATAAATAAAGGCAACCAAAGGAAAGGGGGCATTTCTCCATGCGGATTACCACACGAGGCCGTTATGCGCTCCGGGCGTCTCTCGCACTGGCTGTGATGGGAAAGGATGGGGGTCCAATTTCTATTAGCAGTCTGGCGGAGCGGGAAAACATTTCACCGGTTTTTTTAGAGCAAATCTTTTTCAAACTCCGTAAAGCGGGGATCGTCGCTTCCGTCCGCGGCCCCGGAGGGGGGTTCTATTTTGCCCAGCCCCTGGAACAACTGACACTGAAGGATATTCTGGACGCCGCGGGGGAAGAACTCAATTTTACCCCCTGCAATAAATGGAAAGGCGAATGCGAGCGGGTCGGCTATTGCCTGAGCCATGCCGTATGGCAAAACACCACCGATCTGATCAACAATTATTTTAAGAGTATAACCCTGGCTTCCATTCTTGAAGGGGGTATCGCTCTTGAAAAAAATACCGTTCTTGAAAAAGATAGCTCTGCAAGAGATAATCGTGAATAGAGCGGTTTCCCCAAAACTTCAGTTGTAGTATTTTGGGGCAGGCTCTAGAGATACTAGAGCGTATGAGCTTGAGGAGGATCCTATTGATGAAACAGGTACGCGATCGGGAGGCATATCAAAAGGTTACCGGCGCGCTTCGCGGACGGCGAAACGGGGCAACTATAGCGGATATTGTCGCTAAAACCGCCCTTCCCTTCCGAACCGTTCAGGAACTGGTTCCTGTTGCCGCAGACGAGTATTCCGCCCGCCTGGAAGTAACCGAATCGGGAGAAATCCTTTACTCTTTCCCCCACGGTTTTGTAAGCAAATACCGGGGATTCCGCGCCGGGTTACGGCGGGCCGCGGAAAAAATAAAGAAAGGGATCAAAATCGCCGCTTCCTGGGCCTTTAAGGGGTGGATCATGCTGATGCTGGTGGGCTATTTCGTCTTTTTTATGCTCATCGCCCTGGCGTCCCTGGTACTTTCCATGGCGGCAAGTTCCACCTCGGATAACCGGTCTTCCCGCCGGGGAGACGGCATAGGCGGACTCTACCTGGCATCCAGAATCTTCAATATGATAATTCATATTTGGTTCTATTCGGAGCTTTTCAAAGCCGCCGATCCCTACTATCAAAGGCGGGGAGCCGTTTCCCAGGCCCGCGCCAAAAGCCGCCCCCTGCACAAGGCGATTTTTTCCTTTGTCTTCGGCGACGGGGACCCCAACGCGGACTGGCCGGTCCGGGAAAAACAGGCGGTCATCGCCTATATCCAGGCCAACCGCGGGGTCATCTCCCTGCCCGAACTGATGGCCCTGACCGGGCTTCCTCCCCCTGCGGCGGAAGAACGGATCGTCTCCTATTGCGCCGAATTCGGGGGGCTTCCCGAAGCCACCGATGACGGGACGGTGGTGTACCGCTTTGACAGCCTCCTTTTGAGGGCGGATACCCAAAACCGTTCCTTCCCAGGCTTGTCCGGCCCTATCAAGCGGCTTAAATCGTTTTCGGCTAACGAAAAGAAGATGAACGTCTGGTTCTCCCTGATCAACGGGGTAAACCTCATCTTCGGCTCGTACTTTCTCTATAACGCCCTGAACTCAGGCGCCATCCTTTCCCAGGCGGATTTCAACGCCAGTTCCTACCTGTACGGCGTCCTCTATGTACTCCTGTCCCAGGTTGCCGCCAATCCCCTTCCGGTCATCATCGGTTTCATGGGCTTTGTCCCCCTCATCTTCTCCCTGCTTTTCTGGCTCATCCCCGGCCTCCGGTTTCTCCGGAATAAGCAGGATAATGAGGAGATCAAACGAGAAAACTTCAGGAAGAACGGGTACGGCCGTATCTGGGACGCTCCCCTGGCGGTTAAGCCCCAGGAAATAGCGCCCCAGGCCAAAGAATGCCGGCCCCAAAACCTTGCCGCCGCCCAAGACCGGATCGTCAAGGAATTCGGCGCCTACGCCATGCCCGATGTCTCCCTGGACGATACGGGAAAGCCGGTTTACGTCTTTAAGGAATTGAACCGGGAAAAAGCGGCCCTGGAGAGATACCGCGCCGGCATAGCCCCCGGAGCCTCGAAGCTGGGGAAGGTCGTGTTCGACAGCGGGAGCGCCTAAACCCCACAAGAGCCTTCAAGAAAAAAGGAATTCCTCCGTTTGCCTGAGCACCGTATTGAAATCAGCGAAGCTGGTGCGGGTCTTGGGGAGGGAACGGAGGAAGTACACGCCGTAGCGCTTGTGGAGGATGCGTCCGTCCAGAACCGCCACCACGCCGTGATCGCTGGACCGGCGCATCAGCCGGCCAAACCCCTGTTTGAACTTCATCACCGATTCGGGAAGGGACAGCTCCATGAAGGAATTGCCCCCGCGGCTTTCCAGGGCTTCGCACCGGGCCTCAAAGACGGGGTCATTGGGAGCCTTGAAGGGAAGGCGGCAGAGTATCACCAGGCGAAGGGTGTCCCCCGGGGCGTCAATGCCTTCCCAGAAGGAATCGGTGGCGAAAAGCACGCTGGTCTGGTCAGCGAGGAAGGTCTGGAGAAGGCGGCTCCGGTCGTCATCCCCCTGTTTCAGGCAGCGTATTCCCTGCTTTTCAAGGCCCGGCCGGGCGGCGGCATAGGCGCTCCGCAGGGCGTCGTTGGAAGTAAAGAGGATGAGGGCCGAACCTCCGGCGGTTTCCGCCAGAGCCGCCGCCGCCCGGTCCACAAAAGCGCGGTAACCGTTGCCGTCTTCGGGGAGGGGGGCATCCTGGGGTACAGCCAGGAGTACGGAGCCGGCGTAGGGAAAGGGCGAAGGAAACCAGCCAAAGAGCGCTTCCCTGTTTTGTACCAGGCCAAACCCCGACCGCCCGCTCCAATAGGCAAAAACCCTGGGCGCGCCCTCCGTACCCGATGCCCGGAAACCCACCGGGTTTTCGGACTCCGGAGGGTCCCCGGTCCCCGCCACGGTAAGGGTTGCGGACACGCAGATCACGGTTTTATTCGGTTCAAAGAGGGCTTCCCGCAGGGAAGGCGCCGTGTCTATAGGCGTAACGTTAAACTTTACCCAGTCGCTGCCCGAAACGCCGGTATTCCGTTCCAGCCACATCACCTCCCCGGAATGTTCGCGGAACTCAAGCAGGGAAGAGCAGACCCCCGCGGCGGCCTCAAGGCGGCGTATTACGGCCTTGATCTCCCAAACAGCCGGGTCTTCGGCGTTATCCCCCTGAAGATTCTCGATGATATCCCGGACATGGTCCGCCAGGGCGAGGATATTCCGCCGCATGTCCAGCAAATGCGGGCCCAGCGCTGCGGAAACGGCCTCCCCGCGGGCGGGGGTAAACCGGAAGGTTCCCTCCGCCCGGCAAAGTTCCAGGGCGTTCACATCCAGGACGCCGGCGGCATCCCGTATCCTCTGAAGCAAGGCCAAAGGTTTTTCCAGAAAGGCGTCTTCATCCTGGCCGTCCGGGGTAAGGCCCGCCAAACGCAGCAAAAGCCCGGACCGCCAGGCCCGGCGCTTGCGGTACAGCCGGCCAAGCTGGCGGAAGACACCGGGGCGGCTGAACTCACGGGAAAAGAAGGACGTAGCCGCCCCTTCCATCGTGTGGGCTTCGTCTATGACGATGCGCCGGTACGGAGGCAGCACCACCGTATTATCGTACCCCGCCCCCTGGTTACGGGCGGCCAGGTCCGCAAAAAGCAGGTGGTGGTTCACGACGAGGATACGGGCGTCGGCGCATTCCTTTCTAAGGGCGAGGACAAAGCACCGTTCCCGTTCAGGACAACGCATCCCCATGCAGATATCCGCCTCGGAACACACCCGTAACCAGGCGCTTTCGGCAGGAAGAAAGGACAGGTCCGAGCGGCTTCCGGTCTTGGTAGTTTCCGCCCATTCGACAATGGCCCGGACAACGCCGTTCTCGTCTTCATCCAGGGCCGGGTCTCTAAGGGCGTCTTCCAAACGCCGCCTGCAGAGGTAATTCCCCCTGCCCTTCACCAGAACCGCCTTCACCTTTTTGCCCAAGGCAGATGCCACCAGGGGAATATCCTTCTCGTAAAGCTGCTGCTGCAAGTTGATGGTGGCGGTGGAAACAACGATGCGCTCGTCGTTGTCCAGGGCGTAGGTCATGGCGGGAAGGAGGTAGGCGAAGGACTTTCCCACACCGGTCCCCGCTTCGGCGGCTGCCAGGGCGTCGTCGTTGAACGCCTTGATGACCAGACGCATAAGGCCGAGCTGGGATGGCCGGGGCTCAAAGGCGGAAAGCCGCCGGGCAATGGCGCCCCCTTCCTCCAGGGCCGCGCAAATTATATCGGCATCAAGGTTTTTCCGTTTCCTCCGGCGGACAGGCTCAGCCACCACATAAACCTGAGTAACCTCGTTGTTGATAATGAAGGACCCGGTCCCGCTTTCGGATGCCCTGCCGGCTATGGCAAGATCGTTATCGCTGGGGGCCAGCAAGCCCGACGGATGGTTGTGGATAAGGACATCCGCAGGGGACGCATCATCCCTTTGCAGGGCCAGAACCGCCCCTTCGTTTCCCCGTACCAGGATTTCGACCGAAACCACGGCCCCGGCGTCATTCAGATACCCCAGGGCAAAGACCTCGTTTCCCCCGGCGTCAATGATTTCCGAGCGAAGCTTTGCTATGACTGATTCGGATAGCCGTTTAAGCGCTTGCACTGATGATTCTTCCTTAGGGGATCAGTATACACGAAAGGAGGGGGAAGTCTCCCCCTCATGCTCAGTCTGCCGCTAAATGTAACGTTGTTGGATACCGCGGCTGTTCCAAACCTTCAAGGGAGGGGGATTCAGGTAAATAAATTCTGTTCGGGACAGAACCATCGGGTCCGTGAACAGAATTAATCCGCCCCAATCCCCCTGCTCTTTGAGGGTTGGAACCGCCGCTGCCGTCCAGGGCGGGGCCTGGGGCGTGTAAACCTGGGTTTTTGCGCCGCAAAAATGTTTTTGCGCTACGGAAAAGTGTTTTTGCGCTGCGGAAAAGTGTTTTTGCGCTACGGAAAAATGTTTTTGCGCTACGGAAAAGTGTTTTTGCGCTGCGGAAACCCAGGTCCGGCAACACCGGACCCCGCGGGGCTCTGCCCCGCCACCCCGCCGGGGGATTTCGACCCCCCCGGACCCCCCATAAAAAGGGCGGGGGTATCCCCTCGCCCTGCGCTGCCGCCTCATTGAAATTGATCTTTTAACCGGATTGTTCTAGAGTAGTACCGCATACTTCAAAGGAAGGGGGTGAAAATCCCCCGCTATCCCGTAACTGTAACCGGGTATGAACGAATACGTTCAGAGGGTTTCCGTCACGCAAAGGATCGTTACCGGGTCCTGAGCGGGACAGCCACTGGCCGCAAGGCCGGGAAGGCTGACGGAAAAAGTACACCCGGAAGCCAGGAAACTTTGGTATGCATCTATCATTTTCTAGGCTTCGAGGACTTGAGCCTGAGAAAGACTGCCGAATCAATCCAATTCCGGTATTTTTTCCCGCGGAGACGGCAGGCTGATCGCGGCTGCACCGGCTGAATCCGCATCGGCTGAATCTCCGGGCTTCTTTTCTTCGGAAAGGAGTAACGTATGGTTACGTATGATTTTTCAAGGCGGAAGGCCCCCTGGTTCCAGCGGGGTCTATGGGCGGTCTTTGCCCTGGTCATCGCGGCGCTGGTAGTTACCGGCTGTCCCCTGGGAACGGAGGATGAGGCATCGGTCTTACCCTTGCCTAACGGCTGGTATAAAGGAAGCGCCCTGCCGCCTTATGACGACGGGTATGGCATCGAAGATGATGCCCTTACCTATTATAGCGACGGCAGCAAAACGGTTAATTTTAAGGGCATGGTGCAGTCGTACAAAAATAAGGTGGTTATCATCAAGGTAACCGCGACAAGTGACTATGGACCTGCGGTGAATAAATACTACGGCGTATACATGGGCGATGTAACCGGATTCTCCTTTACCGGGTCCAGCGCCTATAAAGAAGGCGGTAAAAACAGCGGCGTGGATACCCTGGAAGAAGCCGTCAGTGAATACACCGATGATAACGGGTACTTTGCGTATAAAGCCGGGTACGGCCGCTACGCGGGGCCAGCCACCGTAACCGGGACCAACTCCGGTCTTAAAGCAACCTGGCCTGCGGTTCCCGGCGCAGCCGGATACGAGTTGTATTATACCAGCACTGCCACACCGCCCACTTCACCGCCCACATCAGAGACTGCCGGGAATGCAACAGGGGTAACCATCACCGGAACAACCGCGGCCATCACCGGCCTTACCAATGGGACCGCTTATTCTGTGTGGGTGCGGGCCAAAGACGCCTCCCGTACCGGCCCATGGGTTTACCAGGGCAACGGAACGCCGGATGCGCTCGCGCTTGCTATTGCGGGATATTTTAAGGGAGATGCTTTTCCCTGGGATGATGGGGTA
This sequence comes from Treponema sp., assembly GCA_031278025.1. The sequence continues at coordinate 9,829 of JAITLF010000106.1, read as the reverse complement.
GCTTTCTCGGCATCCCGTTTTTACCAGTACGATGACGGCGGCCTGGGAATTTCCTACAGCGGCGATATTGTAAAGCATATCCCCATCGGCGGAGACGGCAAGGCGGGAAGAATCATTATCAAAATTACCGAGCCGGGGAGCTGGGAGAAAACAACGGGAAACTACTACGCCATAGCCTACAAGGACTACGGTTATTCCCCGGCAACACAAACGACAAATATCCAAACCAGCAGTGCCTATAAAGAGGGCGGGCAAAACAATGGCGTATCCACCATAGACGCGGCGGTAGCGGAATATACCAGTGAGGCCGGCTATTTTGCCTTTTATGGCGATTACCGGAAGCTCCGGGACGAAATTCCCCAAAAGGATGCCGGTTTAACGCTGACCGGACTGGAAGGGGCGTGGAGCGGGACAGATTATGATGACGATGACGACGATGATTATTTTATACGAATCGCCAACCCCGTGCTTACCTGGTCGTCTGATCTGGGTAACAACACAGCCATGTGTCAATTCGCCGGTACTATCGTGGAAACCACAGCATCCAGTGCGGCCAGTGGGTATATCTACATCAAAGTGGATTTTGTAAATACAACAGCAACCGGCGGCCACGAGGAGTTGAAGGTTGGTAACTACTACGGGATCCACTGGAAAGACAAAACCGGCGGCGGTATAAAATTATGCGCCGCGGATGGCAGCGACGAGGATGGTACGGAAACCCTGAGTGCGGCAAAAACCGAATTTACCGTTGCTAAGGATTATTTTGACGATGATGATTACGTGGTAATAACACCCAACCCTTAACGCGGTAAAAGGCCATAAGGACATCCGGGGACAGGCGCGGAGCGGATCGCGGGAGATGAATTAACATGACAAACAAAAAATCAAACCAATCAAACCAACCAAAGGTAAAAGGCGCGGGGTTCACTCCTGCCTTCCCCCTGGTGCTTCTCTCGATTTTTCTTTTCTCGTCCTGTCCCCAGGAACCGCAGGCGAACCTTGATAGCCCCCCGTCCGCGCCGGAAGGCCTTGCCGCGGAAAGCGGGAACGGGAAGCTCTATGTAAGCTGGCATCCCGCGGCGGGGGCGGAGGAATACGCGGTGTATTGCAGCGAGACGGAAACGCCCCCCGCCGACCCGTACTCGACAATTCCCGGCCTTACCGCGGTTATTCCCGGCCTCACCAACGGCCAGGAATACACGGTGTGGGTCAAAGCCCGCAATGCCGCCGGGGAAAGCGGGTTTAGCCACCCGCCGGTAAAAGGAACGCCCGCCGCCCCTGACCTGCCCCAGGCGTACCGGGACTTCGCGCCCGTCCCCGGCGGAACCGTAACCGGAAGCGGCGGCTACGCCTTCACCGTTACGGTTCCCGCAGACCCGCCGGGTTACACCAACGCCGGTACAACATCCGCCAGAAAAGGCGTATTCGTGGAAGGCCGCGTGGTTACTATCGGCTCCTTCGCCATGGCAAAATACGAAACCACCCAGGCCCTCTGGTTTGCCGTACAGATTTGGTCCCGTGAACAGGGGTATCAGTTTCAAAATCCCAAGCCGGCAGCCCCGGCGGAGGCCCAAAAAAACCTCCCCGTTACCGGCATAAGCTGGCGGGACGCCGTCGTCTGGTGCAACGCCTACAGCGAAATGACGGAACGGGAACCGGTCTACCGGGACTCTGGCGGCGCTGTCCTGAAGGATGCCCGTAACGCCGGCGCCTGCGACGGGGCGGTGATGGACAAGACCAAAAGCGGGTACCGCCTGCCCACGGAAGCGGAGCGGGAATTCGCCGCACGGGGCGGGGATCCCGGCCAGGACGAATGGATGTTTATGTATGCGGGCAGCAACACGGCGGATGACGTTGCCTGGCATCACGGCAACTCACCCTATCAAATCAAAGGGGTGGGCGGGAAAAACCCAAACCGCCTGGACATCTACGACCTTTCCGGCAACGTGCAGGAATGGTGTTGGGACTGGATGAATTACGCGGTGGAGGTAACCGCGGCAACCCCGGTTGACGGCGCGGCCTATAGCGGCTCGTCCCCCCTTGCCAATCAGAAGGCCTTTAACGGCGGCGGGGCAGGGTCCAACGTAACCATGTCCTGCGTAACCTACCGCTGGGGCTTTACCCCGGCTTACACGGATAATTACGTGGGCTTCCGGATGGCCTGCACCCTATGAGCGAAAAATTTCAGGCGGCCCGCCTGCCTCTTCAGGTGTTCTTTGTCATCGCGGCCCTGGGGCTTCTCTCCGGCTGCGAGCTTTACGGCGCCCTGGGCGGGGACGACGCCAATATTCCCGGCAGCCTGCCCTTCCTGCTGCGCGGGGAGTGGGCCTATATCCCCCCCGGCACCGAGGTTCCCGCGGAACGGTATGCCATCACCGATACCGCCGGCGATCCTGCCATTGAATACGGGTACGGCGGCGGCGCATCCCCTTTCGACTATGCGGGAACGATCGTACTGGTGTCCAATTACCGCGCGGATTCGGGGGTCCTCATCGTTAAATACGATCCCGAAAAAAAACCGTGGTACCCGCTCTATAACAACGGGGATTTCTGCGCGGTCTATTACCGGAACCTGGCGGGCCATTCCGTCCAGCTTGCCAATGCTATCAACCTCAAAGACATGAGCGCCCCCGACACCGCGAGCCTGGACGAGGCGGCGGCAAAGTTTACCCGGATGACGATGGGCGCGTATGTAGACTGGGGGGCCGTTCAGCCTCAACAGAGGATGCGTAAATGACGGCTCCTGCCTTCGCCCTGGTCCTGCTCTTCCTGCTTCCGGCCTTTCCGCTTACGGCTCAGGAAGATTCAGGCGGAAACCGCCGCGCCTACGCCGAAGCTGATTGCTCTGAAGGGGCGTCTCTATTGGCCGGAGGGGCGCCTTTGCTATCGGACAATGAGCCTTCCCGTTCAAACAATGAGCCTTTCCAATCGATACGGGAGCCTTTCCGATCGATACGGGAGCCTTTTTTGATCGGACGGGAGCCTTTATCGAGCGGGGAGGAGTCTTTCCTGATCGGGGAGGATCCTCTATTGACCGGGGAGGATCCTTTCTTGACGGGGGAGGATCCTCTTTTGGATGAAGAGCTTCTTCTTTTAATGGAAGGCGAGGGCCTCACCGTCGTGGGAACCAGGGAAACCACCCAGCAGATGGCGGTTATTACACGGGAAGAAATCGGGACGGCCCACGCGGCGGATATACCCGCCCTGCTGGAAGAAAAACTGGGCCTGGGGGTAACCCGCTACGGTTCCTACGGGAACATGGCTGAGGTAACCATCCGGGGCTTTGACACCGAGCGGGTTGCCGTCCTGGTTGACGGCCTTCCGGTGAATTCCAACCGCTCCGGGGAATTCGATTTTAACCAGATTGACAGCAACGCGGTTGAGCGGATCGAGGTTATCTACGGCGGCTCGGACACCAAATACAACGTGTCCGGGGCCTTGGGCGGGGTAATCAACATCATCACGGTTAAGAAGGAAAACCCCGGCTTCCGGTTCGGCGGCGGCGTTTCAAACACCGCCGCCCTGCCGGGCAGGTATAACGCCCAATACGGCGGGGTGGAAAACCCCCAATGGCTGGACCTGGCGGACGCCCAAAACATCACCGGCTTTGCCGCCTATGGGGGGGAAAAGAATTCTTTCCGGGTGAACCTGTTCGGCAACCGCGCGGGGAACCACTTCCTCTATACCGACTACTACGGTTATGCCCGGCGGAAGGAGGGTAACGAGGTTTGGGATATGGGGGGGGCTTTTTCCTGGGTGCGGGACCTGGGGGTTTATTCAACCCTGATTCTTTCCGCCGGCGCGTATTACGGGGACAAAAACATCCCCCTGTCCGGGTATACCGCAGAAGGGGCAAAGGAACGGGATTTTTCCGTCCGGCAAAGCATCATGCTCCAGGCGCCCCGCTTCTTTCGGGACGATCTTGCCATGGAAGCGTCTGCCGGCCATGCCTGGCAAACCCTGGACTACGATCCGGGGAGGGAAGCCTCCCTGCACAAGGAACACCGCCTGACCGCGGTAAACCGCTGGGACTGGTATCTTCTGCCTCAGCTTACCCTAAAGGCGGGGGGGGACTACCGCTACACCGCTATTGATTCCACCAACGACGGGCGGCATACCGGGCATAGCGGCGGCGTCTACCTGACGGCGGAATACTCCCCGGTAGAACAACTCCTCCTGATCCCTTCGATAAAGGCGGCCGGTAACGGAAAGGCGGCTGGCAACGGGACCGCCCTTGCGCCGGTTCCCAAGCTCGGCCTGCGTTGGACGGTCCACGAGACGGTCGCCATTAAAAACAACTATTTCCGGGTCTTCAAATTCCCCGACTTTGACGATCTCTATTGGGAACAGGCGGGCTTTTCCGGCAACCCCAACCTTAACCCAGAGGACGGCTGGGGGGCGGACCTGGGCGCCGAGTACCGGCCCAAGCCGTACCTCGCCCTTGAGGGCGTGCTGCACGGTACCTGGACGCGAGATTCCATCCACTGGAGTAACTCATCCGGCGCGTGGATGCCGCAAAATACCGGGGAAGCCTGCTTCTTCGGCATTGACGCCCGGCTCCAGGTCGACATCCCGGTCTCCTGGGGAAACGTAACCCAAATAAGCCCCGGCGTCTCGTACCGGTACCTGCAAAGCTATCTCCTTTCGGGGAATCTCGCGTTTGCCTCGGATAAACGGATACCCTACCTGCCCCAACATACCCTGGGTTTCTCGGTGAATGTTCCCTGGAACCAGAGTTCCAGGAACCCTGGGTCTCTGTTGATTTCCGGCCATTATGAAAGCCGCCGTTTTGCCGATACGGGGAACCTCATCGCGCTGGATCCCTTCTTCACCCTCAATGTAACGGTGAACCAAAGCCTCGGCAAAAACATCGCCGCCTTTGGCGCCATCCGCAACATCCTCAACGCCCGTTACGTTTCCTTTGCCGAATATCCCATGCCGGGGCTTACCCTAACCCTGGGGCTGCAGGTGAATGTTGAGGTTCCCCGGAAAGGAAAGGAGTAGTTTCATGATGATGCAAAACCGTGGGGGTTCCTCCCCCGTAACGCGCCAGCCGGGTAAACGGTTATGCGCCCTGGCCCTGGTTCTGCTGCTGGCTATGAGCGGCTGCGGACGGACCCGCAGCGGCGGGGGACAAACCTTTACCGACCGTATGGGCGGCCAAGTACCCGTTCCCGCGAAATTAGAACGCATCGTCTCTACCGCTCCCTCGAACACGGAGATACTCGCGGCCCTGGGATTCGCGGACAAGATCATCGCCCTGGACCCGTATTCCGCAAAGGTGGAAGGGATTACCGGGACGCCGGTTCTCATCGACTTTGCCTATCCCGACGGGGAAGTCATCCTCGGCATTGAGCCGGACATAATCTTTGCCGCCGGACACAACCGGACGGTTTCCGGGTCCGATCCCTTAAAGCTGATCCGGGAAACGGGAATCCCCGTGGTTTATATACCCACCAGCGCCAGCATAGCGGATATTTACGAGGACATCCGGTTCATCGCGGCGGTCCTGGGGGTTCCTGAAGACGGGGAAAAGCTGGCCGGGGATATGCGGGAACAGATCGGGGAGATAGCGAAAACCGGCGCGGCAATCACGGAAAAACAACCGGTCTATTTTGAAGTATCCCCCTTCCCCTTCATGACGTCCTGCGGACAAGGAACCTACTTACACGAGATGATAACCATCATCGGGGGGGTGAATATTTTCGCCGATGAAAAAAGCTGGTTTTCTCCCGCTCCGGAGGCGATCATTGAGCGGAACCCCGGCGTGATTCTTACCATGGTCCCCGCCGCGGATAATCCCCTGGACGAGATACAAAGCAGGCCCGGTTTTGAGGCTCTGCACGCGGTAAAAACCAAGCGGGTATACTCAATCGACGCTGATGCAGCGTCCCGTCCGTCCCATCACGTTGTTACGGCACTAAGGCAAATGGCTGCGGCGGTGTACCCGGATCGGTTTCCGGCGTTTTAGGAGGACCGGGGATTTATGACGAACTGCGGGAAAATAGCCCTGGGGACCGGTATCTCCCTCATCATGATCTGCGCCGGAACATCGGTGGGGAGTTCCCTCATCAGTCCCGGAGATACGCTGAGGGTTATCCTGTTTAAGGCCTTTAACCTGCCCCCCCAGGACGCGCTGGATCCTAAAACCATTCCTATCGTATGGAACCTGCGCTTTCCCCGTGCCCTGCTGGCGTTCCTGGCCGGAGGGTCCCTGTCCGTCAGCGGGGCGGTATTCCAGTCCGTTCTGAAAAACCAACTGGCTTCCCCCTCCATACTGGGCGTTTCAGCCGGGGCTTCACTAGGGGCGGCCCTGATCCTGCTCACCGGCTTTACCCTCCCCTTTCTGGGCGGCTTTACCCTTCCTGCAACAGGGTTTCTCGCCGGCCTTTTGACCATTTTCTTTGTGATGGGTTTTTCATCCCGGCTGGACGGGAATTTTTCCAACAACACCATCATCCTCTTCGGCATGGTTTTTTCCCTGTTCATCAACGCCCTGCTTACCACCTTAACCGCGCTTTACCGGGAAGAAATGCGGAACCTCCTCTTCTGGCAGATGGGCAGTTTTTCCCTCAAAGGCTGGCCCTATGTGGGCCTCATGCTTCCCTTCGTGTTTCTGGGTTTCCTGGGCCTTTTCCGGTATACTCAGGAGATGGACATCCTCACCTTTGGGGAGGAGGAAGCCCTGTCCATCGGGGTGGATGCCCGGAAGGTACGGAAAAAACTGCTGGCCGCTTCCGCCATACTCACCGGCGGGGCGGCGGCCTTGAGCGGCGCCATAGGCTTTGTAGACCTTATCGCCCCCCATCTTGCCCGGAGGATCGTGGGTTCCAGCCACCGGTACGTCCTCCCCATGTCCTTTATCACCGGCGGGACCCTCCTCATCGTAACGGACCTTGCCGCCAGAACCATCGTATCCCCTTCGGAACTTCCCGTGGGCGCCGTTACCGCCATCATCGGGGCGCCTTTTTTCGCCTGGGTCTATTTTAGAAAGCGGTAGGCCGCCATGCTGGAAATAAACAACCTGTTTTCCGGGTACAACGGCGTTGATGTGATACGGGACATTACCCTGCGGGCGGACCGGGGAGAGGTTCTCTGTATCGTGGGGCCTAACGGTTGCGGCAAGAGCACCCTCTTAAAAGCTATAGCCCGCATCATCCCCTGCCGGGGGGAAATCCGGCTGGACGGACGGGACGCCGCCTCGCTTTCACGAAAAAACCTGGCGAAGAAGATCGCCCTGCTGGGGCAAATGTCGCGGATACACTTCCCGTACCGTGTCTACGATACGGCGGCCCTGGGAAGGTACGCCCATTCACGGGGTTTCCTCAAAAGCCTCTCGAAGGAAGACGGCCTGTTCATCACGGATATTCTGCGGCGGCTGGAGCTTTACGATGAAAAGGACCGGCTGATACATGAGCTTTCGGGCGGCCAGCTTCAGCGGGTGTTCCTGGCCCGGACCCTTATCCAGGACCCGGACCTTATCCTGTTGGACGAGCCCACCAACCACCTGGATCTGAAGCATCAGATTGAACTGCTGAGATACCTTACGCGCTGGGCCGGTGAATACCAAAAGGCCGTCGTCGCCGTCCTTCACGACCTCAATCTGGCCCTCTGCTTTGGGGATCGCGCCGCCCTGATGAAGGACGGCAGGATAGTGTCCCGCGGCCCTGCCGGACAAGCCCTGGACGGGGAGACCCTGCGGGAGGTTTACGGGATCGATATAAAGGGATTTATGACGGAGTCCCTGGCGCGGTGGAACTCATTGGGGAATTTTCCAGTTTCTGATTAAAACCTCATGAACAGCGCCTCTGCCGGTAAAATCAGAATTTATCAGCCGGTTTGCCTGCACACAGATAATGTCAAAAATATCCGAATCGTACAGCTTGCGGATATATTCCGTATCCGAATTACTTACCATGCATTTTGCCCCGCACTGCGTCATCCTGATAATTACGTCCCGCAGCCGCTCCTGCGCTTCTTCCCCGAAGCCATCCGCCTGGTATTCAGTAAAACTGAATTTATCCTGACGGTGATAGGGCGGATCAAAATAAATAAAAGAACCGCTGCCGGCGCTTAGAACAGCCTTTTCAAAATCCGTGTTGAGAATAGTAATATCACCGGCGTTAAAATAATTGCTTATTTGCCGCAAAACATTTTCGTCGTATATAGCGGGATTCTTATAGCGTCCGTAAGGCACATTAAAAAACCCGTGAGAATTTACCCGGTACAGTCCATTAAAACAGGTCTTATTAAGGAATATTAACCGGGCGGCTTTTTCAACATCCCTAAGGGCTTCAAATTGTCCGGCGTCCCTGTCCAGGTTTCTCATTTCATAAAAAAAACGGCTGCTGTTCTTGCCCTTATACTCTTTTAACAGGGCGAGGAGTTCTTCCACGTTTTCCTTTATTACCCGGTAGGTTAAAATCAACTGGGTATTGGAATCATTGATAACCGCTTTTTGCGGCTGCAATTCAAAAAACAAAGCCCCCGCGCCGACAAAAGGTTCATAATAAGTATGCAAATCACCCGGAAGATATTTTTTTATTTCAGGCAGCAACTGCCGCTTTCCCCCTGCCCATTTCAGGTATGGTTTAATACGGGGATTGCGCGTGGTCATAGCTCCTCCGGCAAAGAGTATATACCGTATTTTTTTTTAATAACAGGGTACGCCAGATTCCCTGCCGGGCGGGCGCACTAAATGAATCGATTCCAAAATCCCGCGGCAGCGGAATTGAGGCGGGCACCTGCTGTTCGGAACAGAATATAATATCTATTTTTGAATAGCGTTTGTAATTTTACTGTTCAGGGAGTTTTGAGACAGGTTCAATTTTTCTTCACGCCGCGCGCGGAAGGGCGTTCCTCCTTGACACGATGTTTGCCACACGGTACGCTTCCTGTGAAATATTTTACAAGGAAGGCATGATGACGGCGATTCCGCAGTCTTCAAAAGAACGGCTCCTTCAGCTTCTGGGATTTCTTGAACAGAACAAGGGCGTTCCTTTTACACCCGCCGAAGCGGAAGCCGTAACCGGCTGGCCAAGCGGTACCATCCGCGGGGACATCGCGTATCTTTCGGATGGAATGCCGGGCGATGCGGCGGAAGGCGGACACGTCCCCGTGCGGCAGGCCGGAAGCGCTGCCGGCTATGCACCTGAGCAGCTCATCCCCGCCGTCAGGAAGGCGCTGGGCCTGGACCGCCGCCGCCGGTTCTGCGTGGTGGGTCTTGGCCGGCTGGGTTCCGCCTTCCTCAACTTCCGTTCCTATGAGCGTGATGGATTCGAGCTTGCCGCCGGGTTCGACGCCAACGTCAACCGGGTGGAGGTCCTCACGTCGCCGGCGCCCCTGTACCCGGCCTACAAGATGGCGGAGGTTATCAGCCGCTTTTCCGTGGAGATTGCCTTCCTCTGCGTTCCCGAAGACGCCGCTCAGTCCGCCGCGGAAAAACTGGCTGCCGCCGGCATACGGGGCATCCTCAATTTTTCCCCGGCGGCCCTCAAACTCCCCCCGGAAATCGCGGTCCGTACGGTCTCCGTGGCGGACGAACTCCGGGCCCTCGCGGTGCGGCTCAACGCTTCGGGATAGGTTCGTAACTTCCCGCCCCTTAGCGGGTTACGCCGTGATTAAATCAAGCGGCGGTAACCGCACGGCGGCGGGATTAAGGCGGATGCCTTTTGATCAGCACAGAACGGGAGCATTCCTGAACAATTCCGGAGTATTCCTGATCAGAAATGGAGCGCTCCTGATCAAGAATGGAGCGCTCCTGATCAAGAATGGAGCGCTCCTGATCAAGAATGGAGCATTCTTGATCAAGAATGGAGCATTCTTGATC